>NZ_JAUBRP010000152.1:0-3967 GCF_036701935.1 Microcoleus sp. M2_D5
TGTGTCCTATTTTACAACACTTTGTGTATCCTGCTTACTTTTTTTTCTCTGCTACCCCTACTTATTGAGCCGATACCATTGGGGCGCAGTTTGATTTAGAGACATTGGCAGTAGTCAGCGAAGAATTACCAGAACAAACGGCATCAGCACTGTGGAAAGCCTTGCAAGAAGGACTCATTTTATTGATTTCCGAAGGCTATAACTTCATTCAAGCAGATGCTCAATCCCCAACTCAGTCTGTTGCTAATCCCATTTATAAGTTCCTGCACGATCGCGTCCAACAAGCGGCTTATTCATTGATTCCCGACGAGCAAAAACAAGCCACTCATCTGAAAATAGGACACTTACTGCTACAAAGTTCTTCCGAGATAGAAATCGAAGAAAAAATCTTTGATATTGTGGGGCATTTAAATCAAGGAATTGAGTTAATCAATCAATTAAGTGAACGCTCAGCCTTAGCCCAACTCAACTTAGAAGCTGGACGTAAAGCCAGAAATTCTACCGCCTACGCTGCGGCAAATATCTATATACAAACGGGCATTGAGTTACTGACACCTCAATGCTGGAAAAGTCAATATGAATTGGCGCTAAATCTTTATGTGGCTGCTGCTGAAATTGCCTATTTAAATGGTGACTTTGATGGTATGGAACAGATGGCAGCACTGGTTTTGCAAGAAGCTCAAACAATTTTAGATAGAGTTAAAATTTACGAAATTAAAATTGCCGCTCAGACATCTCAGAGCAAGGTGTTAGAAACGATCGCAGTAGCAAGAGAGGCACTCTTACAATTGGGGATTGAACTTCCTGCCGAACCTGATGAGGTCAAGATTGGCAAAGCGCTGCAAGCCCTTGCGGCCCTCCTCGGCGGCAGGAAGATTGAGGAATTGGTTGATCTACCTGTGATGACAAATCCACAGACTCAGGCTGCTATGCAACTGTCTGGTATGTTGTTTCCACCCATTTTCCAGGGAATGCCCGGTTTGCTGCCCTTGCTGAGCTCAACGATGGTGAGTTTATCACTCCAATTTGGGAATGCACCCGCATCGACGGTGGGTTATGCGATGCACGGGATGGTTTTCTGTGCCTTTTTCCAAGAGGTGGAAACGGGCTATAGCTTTGGGCAATTGGCACTTTCATTGCTGGATAGGTTGAATGTACCCGAATTTAAGTCCACAGTTCTACTTTTGTTTGGTGGCTGGATTCAGCATCGCCAAGAATCTCTTTTGGCAACGATACCGACGCTGAAAGAGGGCTATAGGTTTGGTATGGAAACTGGCGACTTTGTAGACGCTGGCTACAACATATATATTTGTTTTTACACTCATTTATTCGCTGGTGTAGAACTAGACACTTGGGAACCGGAAATAGCAAGTTACAGGGCGGTAATGGCGCAGTTGAAACAATATTCTGCGCGGGTTTATTTGGATATGATTCAGCAGACGGTGCAAAACTTGAGGGAAACCCATATTCGGTCGGATTTGTTAATAGGCTCTGCCTACGATGAAACGGTGATGATTCCCAAGCACTATCAGGATAATGAATTTACGGCGATCGCCTGTGCCTGCATCTTCAAACTGCTGCTTGCTTACTGCTATGGCAATTATACGGCTGCCCTAGACCATATTTCCCAAGTTAAACAGTATTTGATGGGAGTATCTGGATCGGCTTTTGTTCCAATTTTTCATTTTTATGCCGCCCTGACGCACCTGGCACTTTTTCCCGCACAGCCAGCAATTGAGCAAACTGAAATTCTTGGCTTAGTGGAAACCCATCAAAGCACGCTGCAACAGTGGGCGCAAAATGCTCCGATGAATTATCTGCATAAATGGTATTTAGTGGAAGCAGAACGCTATCGAGTTTTGGGCAATAAAGCCGAGGCGATTGAAATGTACGATCGCGCAATTTCGGGAGCCAAAGAAAACAAATATGTTAATGACGAAGCCCTGGCCAACGAACTAGCAGCCAAATTCTACTCGGAATGGGGCAAAACAAAAGTTGCTCAAGCCTACATATTTGAGGCGTATTATTGTTATGTTGAATGGGGAGCCACTGCTAAGGTAACGGATTTAGAAACGCGATATCCTCACTTATTCGCGGTAACTCAACCGGGAAGGAAAAACACTCAAACTACCGTAGCAATGACAACGACTGGTTCGGGAAATCACCTAGATATTGCCGCAGTCATGAAGGCTTCTCAGGCGATTTCTGGAGAAATTCTGCTAGATAAGCTACTGTCTAGCTTGATGAAAATTTTGATGGAAAATGCAGGGGCGCAACGAGGCTATCTAATTTTGTTAAGCCAGGGAAAACTGTTCATTGAAGCTGAAGGGAAAATCGATGACGAACTCGTAACCGTGTTGCAGTCAATCCCCGTTGAAACCTGTCAAGAACTTTCTTCCGCAATTGTTAATTATGTGAGCCGCACTCAAGAAAGCGTGGTACTGGATGATGCTGCGCGATCGGGACAATTTACCAACGACGCCCACATCCGAAAGCATCAACCCAAATCAATTTTATGTGTGCCGCTGATTAACCAATCTCAAATTATTAGTATTGTTTACTTAGAAAATAATCTGACAGCGGGAGCTTTTACCCCTGAAAGAGTGGAAATATTAAAAGTATTATCTGGACAAGCAGCTATCTCGATTCAAAATTCTAAGCTTTATACAGAAGTACGCGAAAATGAAAGCAGGCTGGCTCAACTAAACAAAGCTTACGAGCGCTTCATCCCCCATCAATTCCTCCAGTTTTTAGAGAAATCAAGCATTATTGATGTGGAACTGGGCGACCAAGTGCAGTTAGAAATGTCGGTGCTGTTTTCCGACATTCGCGACTTCACCACGCTTTCGGAAACTATGACGCCGGAGGATAATTTCAAATTTATCAATTCCTATCTTTCTCGCATGGAACCAGTCATTAATGAAAATCACGGGTTTATCGACAAATATATTGGCGATGCGATTATGGCGCTGTTTAGCGGCGAGGCGGATAATGCGGTGAAAGCGGGAATTGCTATGCTGCACCGTCTGGCTGAATACAATGAATACTGCGCTAACGCTGGCTGTGCGCCGATTCAGATTGGGATTGGGATTAATACGGGTTCTTTGATGCTGGGAACTGTGGGAGGACCAAATCGCATGGACGGGACGGTAATCAGCGATGCGGTGAATTTAGCTTCTCGTGTGGAAAGTTTGACAAAAAATTATGGGGTGGCGCTGTTAATTACCCAACCCACTTATGGGCGCCTGAAAAATCCTTCCCAGTACGCAATCCGCACTCTCGATACGGTAAAAGTCAAGGGAAAATCTGAAGCTGTGACGATTTATGAGGTGTTTGATGCAGATTCACCAGAAATTAAACAGGCGAAGTTAGCTACGCTGGAATTGTTTGCAGAAGCTAGGGCACTTTACTCGGAAGGGAAGTTCTTTGAAGCGGCGCGGCTTTTTGAAGAGTGTTGGCGTCAGAATCAGGGCGATCGCGTTGCTAAAATTTACTGGGAACGCTGTGAGTCTGCATTGTTGACTCGCACAAAAATCAAAGACAGGCTACACAATTTACATTAGACCTATTGCAAAATAATTTTATGTCATAGTCAAAAGTTTTACCCCTTTTCTATGGCTGGGTGCAATCTTAGCTCAACGCACTGCTCATTAGCCGATTCATTCCACCTATCATCTAAATTCGACTCAACCTTTAAGCCGTCGGTACGGGCAGGCTAGACAAAAAAAACCCCACAAAGAAGCATTATGGAGTCCTAGTTATTTTGCTGTTTCTGCTGGGGTGCGTAAGAAAGAAGTTTTGAAGGAGTATATCAGAAATCAAGAAAAGCCTGCCACTGAAGAAGGGGCTTGCATCCCATTTTTTTGGTCAGTCCTCTCCTATTTAGGATCGCGAATTAAGTAACTTACAATTTTAATTGTTATTGTGGGATGGGCGTCGGGCCCGTCCTTAAAAGACGGGCCCGACG
>NZ_JAUBRP010000010.1:0-116685 GCF_036701935.1 Microcoleus sp. M2_D5
AACGCATTAAATTGAGAGCCGACCGTCCTACTTAATGTTTTGTTACATACTTATAAATTTTCCCGCCGACCTACTTAGTTAAAAAATACTTTACCAACAGGAGCTCATCTTTGTCAGTGAGAAAAAGTGAGAAAAAGTGAGAAAAAGTAAGGACTTTTCCCAAATCTCCCTAAAATCTCTTCTCAGGTAGATGCCCCTAGGGTTAAACTCTTCTAATCACCCCTAACAACCCAACTTCCTTGGCCTACGACAACACCTGCAAATATCTAGCCGAAAAATTCCCCGCCGCCTTCGTCCGCTGGCTGCTACCAATTGACGAGCCCACCACTGTTCAGGTACTCAAAACCGAACTAATTCAAGAACCCATCCGAGCAGATTCCCTCGTTTTCCTGCAAACGGATAACCAAATTCTACATCTGGAATTTGAAACCAGACCCTACTCCGACCCGCCGATCGCCTTCAGGATGCTAGACTACTACGTTAGGCTCAAACGGCAATACTCCTGTTCCATCAATCAAGTAGTAATCTTTTTGCAGCAAACAGCCTCAGAACAAGTTTTTGTATCCGAGTACACAGACGCGAACACCCGACACGGCTACCGAGTTATCCGCCTGTGGGAACAAGACCCCGCTTCACTGATGTCCGTCCCCGGCTTACTCCCACTCGCGACACTATCCCAAACCGACTCGCCGCGAACTTTGTTAGAGCAAATCGCTACTCAGATTGCTACAATAGAAGAACCGAATCAACAAGCGGATTTACTCGCTTGCACCCAAGTGCTCGCAGGTTTGAGATTTGAAAAAAACTTAATCAGACAACTATTTAGGAAGGAAACTATGCGCGGTTCTGTGATTTACCAAGAAATTCGCGAAGATGGCCTCCTTGAAGGAAGACAACTAGGCCTCCTTGAAGGAAGGAAAGATGAGGCGCTGTCGTTGCTCACTCGCCTGTTGATTCGACGGATTGGTCCGATCGCCCCTGAAACCCGCGAGCAAATTCAGACTTTATCCGTAGAAGAATTAGAGGATTTAGGAGAAGCGCTTTTGGACTTTTCCGAAGCCTCAGATTTAACCAATTGGTTGAACGATCGCCAGCCTTAATTGCGAAAATATAGTCCGATATGTTCAAAACTTCACCAAATATATACTTTAAGGAAACTTAAGCCATGACCGTTGATGAAGCAATCGCGATCGCAGAAACAGTCCTCGATGGCGAAGGCTTAAACGACGTGCAAGAGCTCATCTTCAGACAATGCTGGGAAGGCAGACATTCCTATGAGGAAATTTCTCAACTCTCTCAATATAATGATGAATACATAAAAGCGCTGGCGGCTAAACTCTGGAAACAACTCTCAGAGGCTTTTGATGAAAAAGTAAAAAAAAATAATTTACGCTCTGTTTTTAAGCGATACTTGCGGCGACATCAAGTGACTTTACATCGAACTCAAGTTATTGGAGTTAATCTCAGCGGTGCTAACTTAAGCGGAGCCAGAATATCATTCGCCAACTTAAGTGAATCTGATTCATCAACAGATTTACAGGGTGCAACTATATCTGATTATAATACAGTATCAGATGGAATTATTAAGCCTGAAGACGCGCATAACCAGGGAATTTTGTCAAGCACAGAAGAACGGATTTATCACTGGAACGATCTGCGCTTTCACAGCCAAGAACAAGTAAAAATAGCCGAAGCGCTCGATCGCACAAACACCCTCTTTTTCCCCAACTCCAAAGCCCGCCTCACAACACCCGCAGGCCGACAAAACCAAGAACCAGATTTTCTCATCTTCCACCAAGGCAAATGGGGAATTCTGGAAATATCCCATCCCGACACAGAAAAAGATGAAACGCGCGATCGCCTGTTTGCATCTCACGGTATCAGCATCATCCACTATTGCGACGCTAACAGATGCACAGAAGAACCCGATCGCATTGTCCGAGAATTTTTAGACATATTGAGTCAGGGATAGCGCGAGTGGTTTTTTCGGGCGATCGCATAGGGGCCCAGAAACCGGGTTTTTTACGATAAGACGCGTTGTATCCCGCAGATTCGGTAAAAAACCCGGTTTCTTTGCTTGGAGTGCGTAAGTGCATAAGGGCGATCGCACTCCGTAACAAAGTAGATTTTTCCTTGACAAATTACTCGATTTGTGATGTGCACGAATGGTGGAAATTTTTAAGGGCGATCGGGATCTACTTCTGCAAAACGGGCGATCGCGATCGAGCCTAACTCATTCCCCAGCAGCCTCAGCCGACGCAGCGAATCTCTCCGCCACAGCTTTGCCAATTAGCGCCACCTGACTCAGAGGCAAGAACCTAATTTTATTGACAATATCTTGAATATCTAACGGATCTGAAACTGGCTTCCCATCCAAAAATCTCAGAAGTTCTTCCAGCGAATAACCAGCTCTCGCAGCGAGCTTAGCCAAGTTTTCAGTATCAGGAACCGTATCGCCCCTTTCCCAAAGCTGAACAGCAGTAGCAGAAACGCCCAAAAGCTTGCCAAACGCTCGCTGGCTCATTGTTCCGCGAGCAGTTTTGATGATTTCACTAAGTTTTTGTCTATTTTGGATGTTCACGACTCGAAGGTTACTCAACCGTATCTACCAGTCTACTTACGAAGTGATACATCAACTATATTTCCCAGACGACTCAGCCACCGCCGCGAGTCTATCCATTACCGCTCTACCAATCACGGCTAACTCACTAATCGGCATACACTGAATTTTTTTCAGCAGATCGTTAGTATCTACGGGCTCACGCATGGGCTTGCCTTCCAGATGAGCAAGCAACTCTTCCATCGTAAACCCTGCTCTCACCGCAATCTGAGCCAAATTTTCTGTATCTGGGATGCTCTGACCTTTCTCCCACAACTGAACCGCAGTCGCAGAGACTCCCAGAAGCTTGCCAAATGCCCGCTGACTCATAGAACCGCGAGCTAGTTTGACAATCTCGATCAATTTTTTCTTAGCTTCTGCGTTCACGGTATCAGCCACCAGATAACCACAATTCCCAGTTTACAGAACATCAACCATACTTTCCAGAAGCTACAGCAGCAGCAGCCAGTCGCTCCATACCAGCTCGAACAATCACTGCTAAGTCACTCAGTGGCATACATTGAATTTTCTTAAGCAGCTCGTTGGTATCCAGAGGTTCCTGCACCGGCTTGCCTTCTAGGTGAGCCATGAGCTCTTCCATCGTAAAGCCTGCTCTTGTCGCAATCTGAGTCAAATTTTTCGTATCTGGAATTACCTGCCCCTTTTCCCAATACAAGACAGAAGCAGCAGAAACTCCCAACAGCTTGCCAAAAGCAGTCAGACTCATCGAGCCCCGCGCTAATTTAACAACCTCACTCAGTTTTTTCTTAGCTTCTGCGTCCACGGTATCAGCCACCAGATAACCACAATTCCTAGTTTACTTGTGTACCAACAAATTTACCTGTCTTGCTTGACAGGAGAAGATTTAACAGATAATATTTTAATTATATTGAAAATTTTAATCTTAATGAAAACGAATTTAGGAGAAATAGCAATGACCAAGAGACGCAATCTAAAAACTCACAAGCCCAGCCACACACGCCAAAGCCTTACAGCCTCCGGTTGGCTAAAACCCCAGTGCTGGCAAATCTCCAAAATAGAAGCAGCCGAAGCCCTGAGAATTCCTGTCAACCGCATAGTCAAAGTTTACCCCAAACAACATCAAGTAATAGTCGTTTACCTGAACAAGAAAGGACAAAAATGCAGTTCCTTTTTCAGCTACAGACTATTTGCCAGATGGCAACAAGAGGCGATCGCAGCAATTGCCAGTTGTCGAAACCAGCAAATCCTAGCACCCCTAGAAGTCATTGTACAATACGACCTCGAACATTTCAAATATCCAGTAGCCATCGCCGATGCAATTTGGGAAGCCCTACTCAACCAGATATCCCGCGTAACAAGGGAACTGAGGCTCAGCAAACAATGCGCCTAGCCCCCCATCACTCCATCAATTAGTAGAAGCAGCCAACTCAGCCAAACGTTCCTGCTGATCCTGAGAAATGCAAGTTTGAATAATCCCCTCAATATCCCCTTCCAAAACACTATTGAGCGAGAAATTCTCCCCCAAACGGTGGTCGGTAGCCCGATTGTCCTTATAGTTGTACGTGCGAATCTTCTCCGATCGCGAACCAGTACCAACCTGAGCCAAACGCCGCGACTTCACCTCATCCTGCTGTTCCCGCAACTTCATCTCATAGAGCTTAGCCCGCAAAATTTGCATCGCCCGCTCCTTATTCTGCAACTGACTGCGCTCCTCGGTACAGAAAATCCGAATTCCCGTCGGCTTGTGAAACAAATCCGCAGCAGTTTCCACCTTGTTCACATTTTGACCGCCAGCGCCGCCCGATCGAGCCGTACTCATCTCAATATCCTTCGGATCGATGTGAATCTCCACATCATCAACCTCCGGCATCACAGCCACCGTCGCCGTCGAAGTATGCACTCGGCCGCCAGCCTCAGTCACAGGCACTCGCTGCACCCGGTGTACCCCAGCCTCAAACTTCAGCTTGCTGTAAACGCTGTCGCCCGTAACTTCCAGAATCACCTCTTTAAAGCCGCCCATTTCCGCCAGCGACTCGCTCACCAACTTCACCTGCCAGCCTTGAGTTTGAGCGTAGCGCGAATAGAGCCGCAGCAAATCTCCCGCCCAAATACTAGCCTCATCACCGCCAGTACCGGCCCGAATTTCCAGCATAATATTCTTGTCATCGTTCGGGTCGCGGGGGAGCAGCAAAACCTTCAAACGACTTTCCAAATTCTCCAGCTTCGACTCAAGTTCCTGAACTTCCAGCGCAGCCATTTCTTGCATATCTCGATCGCCCGCGGCTTCCTTGAGAACCTGTCGCGCGCCCACCAAATCTTCCTGAGTCGTTTTCCACAGAGCAAAAGTATCGACCACTTCCTCCAAGGACGATCGAGCTTTCGCTACCCGTTGAAACTCTTGATTGTCCCTAGCCACATCCGGGTCAGCCATGCGGCGAGTCAACTCATTAAAAGTTTGCTCTACCGACTTCAATTTATCCAGCAAATAAGATTCAGCCATTGTCAGTTGTCCTTTTTCAATCGATTTTAGATTTTAGATTTTAGATTTTAGATTTGAAGAACAGTTGGGATAGAATCTCGATCGAACTCAACTGCCAGCCGTAGCAAGTCTTCAATCTCAACTCTCCAATCCGAGGGCGGATCGATTTTAGATTTTAGATTTTAGATTTTAGAACTCAAGAGCAGTTAGGATAGAATGTCGATCGAACTCTACGCGATCGAACTCAACTGCCTGCCTAGCGAAGTCTTCAATCTAAAATCTAAAATCCGAGGGCGGTAAGTTGCCAGTAGAAAGAACTACTCTCAACAAACTGCGGACAAATGACAATCCGGCTACTTCTTCTTTTTGCCTTTACCAGCCGCCTTAGCAGCATCTGCTTTCGGATCTTCCATTTTCAGCGGTCCAGAGGAAGCATCTGCCTTCGGCATTTCTACCTCGGTCATCCCGTATTTCCGCATAAAGCGCTCGACACGACCTTCAGTATCAATAATCTTCTGAGTGCCAGTATAAAAAGGATGATTTCCAGACCAGACATCAACTTGAAGCTTTGGTCTAGTGGAACCCACAGTCATCACAAGTTCCCCGTTGCAATAAACCTGAGATTCGGGATACCACTCAGGGTGAATGCCATCTTTTGCCATTGTTTTTTACTCTCTAATTTTTGACTTTACAACCATTTTAGCTGCCGCAGGACTTGTACACCAACAACAGCAAGAATTTTGCCTGATATCTGTTGGAACCAGCGATCGTCCATAGCAAATAGAATTGAAAAAAAAGGAAGATAGAATCTGGATAATTTTGCCTTCTTCCCTCTTCCCTCTTCCTTCTATCCGTTACATCCGTTACATCCGTTACACAATCCGCTGCCGAACCTCGATTACCGCTTCGAGTATTGAGGAGCTTTGCGAGCTTTCCGCAAACCGTACTTTTTCCGTTCTTTTGCCCGCGGGTCGCGAGTCAAATAGCCCTCAGTCTTCAGAGGCTTGCGATTGTCGGGGTCTAATTGACAAAGTGCTCTAGCGACACCCAAGCGAATCGAGTCAGCCTGACCTGTCAAGCCACCGCCTTCGACTTTTACCAAAATGTCGTACTCATTTTCCAGACCCAAAGTTTCCAGAGGGGCCTTAGCCAAAGCCAAATAAGTAGGGTTGAATTGCAGGTACAAATCCCCCTCTTTACCATTGACTGTCAGTATGCCAGTGCCGGGAACCAAGCGCACCCGCGCTACTGAACATTTGCGGCGACCGGTACCCCAGTACACAGCGCGGCCGGTATCTGTTGCTTGCATTACTCATTTCCTCCCGGAATCGTGTGAACAATTAACTCTTCTGGTTTTTGAGCTGCGTGTGGATGGTTAGGGCCAGCGTACACTTTCAGCTTAGTAAACAGTTGTCTGCCCAGAGAAGTGTGAGGCAGCATTCCTCGTATTGCTTCTTCGACAATTCTTTCGGGCAAACGTGCTTGCAATTTGGCAAAAGTTTCTGTTTTCATGCCGCCCGGTCTTCCAGAATGGCGGCGGTAGATTTTCTGGGTACGTTTTTTGCCAGTAACAGCGATTTTGTCTGCATTGATGACAATGACGAAGTCGCCGGTATCCATAGAAGGAGTGTAAGTCGGTTTGTGTTTCCCCCGGAGGTACATGGCAACTTCTGTTGCCAGACGGCCCAGCCGCTGGTCGGCGGCATCGACCACGTACCACTTGTGCTCTAGGGAGTCTTGAGTAGGGACGTAAGTTTTGTTCATTGTTTGTTGTTAGTTGTCTGTTAACTGTTAACTGTTGTTAGGTGTCAGTTGTCAGTTGTCAGTTGTCAGTTTTTAATTGTTAGTTGTCCTTAGTTTTTTATTAGTAGTTACCTAATGACTAATGACTAATGACTAATGACTAATGACTAATGACTAATTTTGGCTGAGTGTCGTACCAGACCTCTGGGGGAAAGGGAAATTCTGAATAGCCAACCCGCAGCAGGCACAAACCTTGAGCGGGAGCGGCATATTTTACCATTTCTCGGCGTTCGTTGACCCAGATATCGGTGAAATTGTCGATCGGCCTTTCCCCGCGACCCACCTGCACCAGCAACCCCACCAGCAGCCGCATCATCCCGTACAGAAACCCGCTTGCCTGAACCTCAATATAGATAAGAGGCCCAGAACGCTGACACTCGGCCGCTTGCACGTCCACCCAGGAATGGGGGCGGGCAGAACCCGCGCGGTGGAAAGCAGCCAGGTGATGCCGCCCGATGAGCGGTGTCAAAGCTGTCTGAATCAAAGATTCATCCACAGGTGCGTGATAGCAGTGCCAAGCAAAAGGACGCACAAACAAATTCGGAGTCGGGTCTGTATAAAGGGTGTAGCGATAGCGCCGCCAACTGGCTGAGAACCGAGCGTGCCAGGTAGGTTCAACCTTTGCCGAAGCTCGAATTAAAATATCTTTTGCCAGTCGAGAGTTGAGAACGCTTGCCCAGCGGTGAGCCGGAATTGGGCCGCGGGCATCAAAATGCGCTACTTGAGCAGCAGCGTGAACTCCCGCATCAGTTCTCCCAGCAGCGTGCAGCGTTACCGGGCGTTCCAGAACAGTCGATATTGCTGTTTCAATTTCTTCTTGTACTGTACGCTGGTTCGGCTGTCGCTGCCAACCGTGAAAGTTAGTGCCGAGGTATTGGATCACCAGAGCAACGCGCTGTATCGATTGGGGATTTTCGATTGGGGAGTTTGGATTGTCAGTCATAAATCACAAATCTCCAACCAAAATGGAATTAAACCAGTTCAACGATCGCCATTTCGGAATTGTCTCCTTGACGGGGGACAGTTCGCACTACGCGGGTGTAGCCGCCGTTGCGCGAGCCGTACCGTTCTTGGGCAGCCTCAAACAGGGCGTGTACTAACTGTTTATCGTAGATATAGCCCATAGCTTGGCGGCGAGAGGCTAAGGAGCCATCTTTGGCCAGGGTAATCATCCTGTCCGCCTCTGAGCGCAGCGCTTTGGCGCGGGCTAGAGTGGTAGTGATTTTACCGTGGCGGATTAATTCGGTGGTCAGCGAGCGCAGTAGGGCGCGGCGCTGGTCAGCCGGTTTGCTGAGTTGGGGAACGCGACAGCGGTGACGCATGGCAGTTGGTAATTGGTAATTGGTAATTGGGTGCCGGGATAGTCCGCGATCTAGGGGGGTGATTTCTTTAACTTAAAAACTCACCTACTTAAAATTCAGAACTTTTTTACCCGTTACCCGTTGATTAACTTTTAGCTGATTTTTCCTGGGGCAAGGTAATGCCCAAGCGTTTTTGTAAAGCTTCAATCACTTCTTCTGCGGACTTCTGCCCGAAGTTCTTGATCTCGAGCAAGTCTTCTTGGGTATAATCCAATAAGTCTGCGACTGAGTTGATCTGAGCCCGCTTGAGACAGTTGTAAGCCCGGACGGACAACTGCAATTCTTCGATCGGAATTTGGCTGGTAGGATCGGCTTCACCTGGATACTCTGGTTTGAGAGAATCGTGGGTGATGTCTTTGAGAGGTGCAAATAAATCTACCAGGATGTTGGCAGATTGACTCAAAGCTTCTTGAGGAGTCACGCTGCCATCAGTCCAGATTTCCATAATCAGCCGGTCTTTCTCGACCGTGCCGCCTACCCTAGCATCTTCAACGCTGTAGTTGACTCTGCGAATCGGCATAAAGATGGCGTCAATTTGGAGAAAATCCAAAGCCGACCCATCATCGCGACTGCGGTCTACTGCCCGGTATCCGATGCCTTTTTCAATTCTGAATTCCATTTCCAGAACTGAGCCCGGCGAGAGAGTTGCAATGTACTGGGAGCGATCGATCAATTCCACCTCTGAGGGCAAATCGAATCGATCGGCCGTAACGGTGACGGGCCCCTCAATCCGCAACCTGCCGATTTGCGGCTGCTGAGAATGAGTTTTAAGGACGACCTCTTTCATGTTCAGGAGAATTTCTAGAACATCCTCACGTACCCCTTCGATCGTGGCAAACTCGTGATTGACGCCCGCGATTCGGACTGAAGTTACTGCCGTTCCTTCCAAGTTTGAAAGCAGAACTCGCCTCAGCGCATTCCCAACAGTTGTTCCCTGACCGCGATCGAGCGGTTCCAGGACAAATTTTCCGTACTGACTGCGGTCTTTGTCAGTGTTAGACTCTATACATTCAATTTGAAACTGCGCCACGGAGTGACCTCCCTTTTCCACTTTGGATTTTTGATTTTGGATTTTAGATTGCAGAGCATACCCCTGAACGGATTTCGGATTTTGGATGGACGGGGCAACAGTTAGAACCATTAGTTTTTGACTTTAAGCAGTTAGCCATTATCCAAAATCTAAAATCTAAAATCTCAAATCGTTTTAGACTCTACGCCGCTTGGGAGGGCGACAGCCGTTGTGAGGAATTGGGGTAACATCTCTAATCAGGGTGATTTCCAGTCCCGCCCCTTGCAGCGCCCGGATTGCAGTTTCTCTACCTGCTCCAGGCCCGCTCACCATTACTTCTATTTGGCGCATTCCTTGGTCGTTGGCTCTGCGGGCAGCACTTTCGGCTGCTGTTTGAGCGGCAAAGGGAGTTCCCTTTTTAGCTCCTTTAAAACCGCTGGAACCTGCCGATGCCCAGGATATCACTTCGCCGTTGAGGTCGGTAATAGTTACAATCGTGTTGTTAAAGGTAGACTGGATGTAGCCTACCCCATTGGGTACATTCCGTTTCTGCTTTTTTGCACCAGATTTCTTGCCTGTTTGTTGTCGCGCCATATTAGTCTCTTTAACGTTTCTCTCAACTAATGTCCCGAAGCGCTAGGAGCCAGCGGCCCCCAGCATATTTTTCCCAAAAAGATGTTACTTCTTGGAAGGTGCCTTTTTCTTGCCCGCAACTGTTCGGCGGACGCCGCGACGGGTTCTGGCGTTGGTACGGGTTCGTTGTCCCCGCACCGGCAGACCCAAACGGTGACGCCGACCGCGATAAGTTCCGATGTCCATCAGGCGCTTGATGTTCATTGACTCCCAGCGCCGGAGGTCTCCTTCGATTTGGTATGTGGTTTCTACATGAGCCCGCAGAGCGGTCACGTCGGCCTCTGTTAAATCCTTGACGCGAGTGTCAGGATTTACGCCTGTTGCAGCGATAATTTTTTGGGCCCTCGACAAGCCTATTCCGTAAATGTATGTCAGACCTATTTCGACGCGCTTATCGCGTGGAAGGTCTACCCCGGCAATCCGTGCCACACTTTTTGTCTCCCTAGTTTTCCTGTTTGGCTACAATGTTCAATTAGGATGCACCTGCGTGCAGTGCCCAATTTTCCTTTTTTCTAACCTTGGCGCTGTTTGTGTTTCGGGTTAGTGCATATCACCATCACTCGACCGCGACGGCGGATGACGCGACATTTCTCACAAATTTTTTTGACAGATGCTCGAACTTTCATCTTTCTTCCTGCCTGGAGAACCCCGCTCTAGCGGAGAACAGGCACGCTGGGACTGCCCGTAGAGCGGTGGGAGGAGAGGCTGGGCAAGGTGTAGACCTCTCCTCGATTAAATTGTATAAAGTGCGGGTTGTTTCATGAAGGGGCCCGCTTGCACCCACTCCCATTGCTGGGTAAATTTCGCCTGCGCCAGAGTGGTGGCGAGCGAGATTTTTACGGTGTAACAATGACTTAACCCGATACACCGGTAGGTTGTTGACGCCCTTCTCGGCAACACTACAAACGTAGCATTATAGCATAAATTTGAAGCTTTTTACCAAATTCTCTCTAAATTAAACTTAGAGTTTTTAGAAAGTTTTATCTAAGCCTATTTTTTCCGAAGGCGATATGTAATCCTGCCTTTGGTCAAGTCATAGGGAGTCAATTCGACTTTGACGCGATCGCCAGGCAGAATTTTGATGTAGTTGCGGCGGATCTTGCCGGAAATGTGAGCCAGCACGTTAAACCCGTTATCTAGGTCAACGCGAAACATCGCATTGGGCAGGGATTCCGTCACTGTCCCTTCCATTTCAATTAAATCTTGCTTAGACAATTTGGTATTTACCTCAACTCTACATTTGATTAACTAGGAGTGTCCCGGCGTTGGCCTCAAAACCTATTTACTGGAAGGAGTCAAACGGGAACGGGGGGCAATAATTAGGGCGACTCGATCGACTTCTTGACTCAACCAATCGCTCGCTTTAGCTTTACTTGAGTAAAGTTGTGGCAATTAGTATCGAGTTCAATCCGGTCTCTAACAACCCTCACAAAACCCGATCGCACAAAAAGCTCCTAGTTAACATATCTTAGCAAAAGCTTGTGAGTAACAAGCTGTATTGATAGGGTTCAAGAGTCGTGCCAGAGAGATTGTTGGAGTTCTGCGGTGACTAATTCCATCTGTCGATCGCCATCAACCGCAACTAACTGTTGGCGGCCGCTGTAAAAATCAATCAAAGGCTCAGTTTGCTCGCGATAAACTTGCAACCTGCGGCGGATCGTCTCCTCATTGTCATCCTGCCGGCCCCGCGACAGCAGGCGAGACACCAAAATTTCGTCAGGCACGTCGAGATTAACTGCTTTGAGACCAAATTTCGGGTTCGATGTACTCACCTCGGCACCGCTAAGGTCCAGCAGCAGTTTGTCTAAAAAAGTTGCCTGGGTAACAGTGCGGGGAAAGCCGTCGAGAATCCAGCCAGCATTCGCGTCCGGTTCATTCAAGCGTTCCTGCACGATATCCATCAGCAATTGGTCGGGAACCAACTCACCCCTGTCCATGTAAGCTTGCGCCTTTAGGCCCAAGGCAGTTTTCGCTACCACGCAGGCGCGCAGGATTTCGCCCGTAGAAATATGTGGTATTTTCCAGAGAGCGGATAATATCTGAGCCTGAGTTCCCTTTCCCGCCCCTGGAGGCCCCATGAAAATAAATTGCATTGCGATTACTTCACCATTCCTTCATATCGTTGGGAGATGACGTAAGTTTGAATTTGCTTAGCAGTTTCGATCGCCACACCTACTAAAATCAGTAGGGAAGTTGCGCCAAAACCTCTAAAAGTTTGCACGCCGATCGCGCTTTCTACAGCAGTTGGTACAATGGCCACCAGACCTAGAAAAATCGCTCCCAAGAAAGTCAAACGGTTCAAAACCTTCTCCACATAATCACTTGTTTTCTGACCCGGGCGAATTCCCGGAATGCTAGCGCCCATTTTCTTCAAGTTTTGAGACATATCTACGGGGTTGACAATCAACGAAGCGTAGAAATAGCTGAAGAACAGAATCAAAGTTAGATAAAACAGCGCGTAAGCCCAAGGGGCAGGGCCGTTCGGACTCAAAACATTAGCAACTTGAACCAAAAACGGGTTATTGAGAGATTGAGCGAGGAAAGAAGGCACAATCAACACCGAAGATGCAAAAATAATCGGCATCACTCCGCCTTGATTCAAACGCAGGGGCAGATAACTCCGGCTCTCCCGATAAACTTTGCGGCCGACTTGGCGACGGGCAGAAATAATCGGAATGCGGCGAGTACCTTCCTGAACAAAAACAATCCCGACAATCGTCACCAAAAAGACCAGCAGTAGAACGACTACGCGGCCGACAACTTGCGTGTCCCCACTTTGAGCCAATTCAAAAGTTTGTCCCAAAGAGCGCGGCAATACCGACACAATATTGATAAAAATCAACAACGAAGCTCCGTTCCCGATACCTCGTTCCGTCACCACTTCCGATATCCACATCACAAACATTGAGCCGGCTGTCAGAGCCAAAGCAGTTTCTGCTATGAATAAAGGCCCTGGAGATTGAGCAAAAGGGCTGACCCAAATTGCAATGCCAATACTTTGCAGAATTGCCCAGCCCAATGAAACGTAGCGAGTAATTTGAGAAATCTTGCGCCGCCCTGCTTCTCCTTCATTTTTCTGCAAGTCTTCTAAACTTGGCAGAGCCGCAGTTAGAAGTTGCACAATAATTGAAGCATTAATGTAGGGCAAAATCCCCAGCGCGAAAATCCCCAAAGCTGACAAGCCGCCTCCTGAGAACAAATCCAGAAAGCCAATTAAAGGGCTATTTTGGACGTTTTGGGCAAAGGCGACTCGATCGATGCCGGGGACTGGCAAGTGGACACCCAGGCGTACTAAAATCAGTAAGCCAAGGGTTACAAGGATGCGGCCTCGTAAACCAGCAGCTTGAGCCATCTGCATGAACGTCTCTTGTGCAGTTGGCGCTTTTTCTCTACTAACGTCCATAGTTACGATTTTGGATTTTAGATTTGGGATTTTCGACTAAATCATTTTCTGATAGCAAGCTTGAGGATTTGAGAAAAGGACATACTCTCAAACCTCAAATCTTCACGCAACTAATTCGCAACTTCCGCCTGCAGCTTCAATTTTGGTGCGAGCACCTGCGGTAAAAGCCGAGGCGCGCACTTGCAAAGGTACATTCAGTTCACCATCTCCTAAGATTTTCAGTGGCCCGTCGTCTGTGGTGACAATTTTTGCTTGGATCAAAGAGGTGAGAGTAACTTCTGTGTTTGCTGGCAGCGATGCTAATTTACTTACATTAATGGTAGTGTACTCTTTCCGGTTCACTAGAGGGAAGCTTTTCAACTTGGGGAGACGGCGGTAGAGAGGATTTTGACCTCCTTCAAAACCGGGTCTAGTGCCGCTACCGGCTCTAGATTTTTGACCGCGCATCCCTTTGCCGGAGCTCGCGCCTTGACCGGCAGAAATACCTCTGCCCAAGCGTCGGGGGCGCTTTTGGGAGCCTGCTTTGGGTCGGGCGTCTTGCAATCTCATAGTTTTAGTAATTGGTAGTTGGTAATTGGTATTTAGAGAGCGGGTACGCAGTAGTTTTGAGTGCGTGAGTTTTGAGTTGCGGATTTTTTTATTTTCACCGCAAGCACTTAACACTCAAAACTTACAGTTTCCCATTCTCGCGTGCCCTAACCGTAGAGGTTTTCTACTGGAATTCCGCGCTCTTGAGCAACTTCGGACAAGGTGCGGAGGGTGGAGAGGGCATTGACTGCGGCTCGGGCGTTGTTTAAGGGATTTCCAGAACCTAGCTGTTTGGCTAAGATGTTGCGGACTCCTGCTAGTTCGAGAACTGTTCGCACTGCTCCCCCTGCAATTACGCCTGTTCCCGGAGCGGCAGGCCGCATCATGACTTTAGCTCCGCCACCGTCACCGTTGATGGGGTGAGGGATGGAGTTAGATTTGGTGAGGGGGACTTCAATTAGGTGCTTTTTGCCGTCAGCGACGCCTTTTTTAACGGCACCGATTACGTCGCTAGCTTTGCCGACTCCAACTCCAACTTGACCGCGTTCGTTGCCGATAATGACTATGGCGCGGAAGCTGAGTTTTTTACCGCCTTTGACTACTTTAGTAACGCGCCGGATCTGAACGACCCGTTCTTGCCATTCGGATTCTTTTTCGCGCGTTTTGTTGCTGCTGCTTTTTTTCTTGGTGCGCTGTTCTTTTTGTTCTGCCATAGTTTTGTCCTGTGGGAATTAGTAATTGGTGAAAGGCGATCGGCAAGTGGTAATTGTTTGAGTAAAAAGTAAAAATAGAAGAAATTTGGATTTGGCCTTTTAACTTTCAACTTTTGACTTTTTACTTTTTAATTACTCATTACCCGCTACCCATTACCCCCTCTAGAAGTCTAACCCCGCTTCGCGAGCTGCTTCTGCGAGGGCTTTGACACGACCGTGATAGAGGTTGCCTCCCCGATCGAATACGACTTTGACTATGCCAGCGCTGGAACAGCGTTTGGCAATCAACTGACCGACTTGCACGCTCGCGGAGCAGTTGGCACCTGAACTGAGAGTTGACTTCAATTCGGGATCTAGGGTTGACGCGGCGGCTAAAGTGTGCTGTGCCGTGTCGTCGATTACTTGAGCGTAGATGTGCTGCTCCGAGCGAAATACCGCTAGTCTGGGACGTTCGGCCGTGCCGAACACCTTGCGCCGAACACGGCGGTGTCTGCGCTGGACTGATTCTTTGCGAGTAAGCTTCATTGTTACTTCTTACCTGTTTTGCCTGTTTTACCAGCTTTGCGCCGGACGACTTCGCCGCTGTAGCGAATGCCTTTGCCCTTGTAGACTTCGGGCGGACGCACCGCGCGGATGCGGGCTGCTGTATTGCCTACGAGTTCTTTGTCAATGCCGGAGACAATGACGTTGGTGTTGCCTTCAACTGCCATTGTGATGCCTTCGGGAGGGGGCATTTCAACGGGTTTGCTGTAACCGACGTTTAAAATCAGGTTCCGTCCTTGAACCTGTGCCCGATAACCTGTGCCGATAATTTCCAGGCGCCGCTGAAAACCTTCTGATACACCTTCGACCATGTTGGCGACGAGGGTGCGGCACAAGCCGTGCAGTTGTCTGGCGACGCGAGATTCGTCTCGGCGGGTAACGAGTAAAGTCTCGCCTTCAATTCCCATGAGGATTTCGGCTGGGATAACTCGGGAAAGTTCACCTTTAGGGCCTTTGACGGCTACTTTTTGACCGTCTAGGGTGACGGTGACTTTCGTGGGGATGCTAATCGGACGCTTGCCAATTCGCGACATAGTTTTTTGTCCTTTGTTTTTAGTTATTAGTCCTTGATTATTAGTCTTTAGTTATTAGTCTTTAGCGATCGATTTTTGAGTTTGTTATGAAAAGTGACTAATGACCCGTAAGAAACTGGTACAAGCCGCCTACACTAATGAACTCAGTGGATACTCCCCCAATTTTAGATCGAAGTTCAAGCTTTCAGATTTAATTCTGCAAGTCAATCTAAAATCTAAAATCTAAAATCTAAAATCGACTGACTAATGACTAATGACTAATGACTACCAAACATAACAAAGCACTTCACCGCCCAAACCTTGGCGTCGAGCTTCTCGATCGGTCATAATGCCGCTGGAGGTAGAAATAATGGCAATGCCAATTCCGCCTAATACTCTTGGCAATTCTTTACGGTTCGAGTAAACGCGCAGCCCTGGTTTGCTGACTCGCTTAAGTGCCGTGATAATGGGCTTGCGAGTTTTACCTTTGTACTTTAGAGAAAGCACTAAATGTCGCTTCACCCCTTCTGCTTCTGCTTCTTCAAATTCGCCGATGAAGCCTTCACTTTTGAGGACTTGGGCGATGCTGCGGGTCATTTTTGTAGCTGGAATTTGCGTTGTTTGGTGGCGCGCCATGCAAGAATTGCGAATGCGCGTCAACATATCTGCTATGGTATCGTTAGCTGCCATCTTTTGCTTCTTACTCTAGTGCTTAGTTGTCCCGGAACGGCATTCCCATTTCTTTAAGCAAGGCGCGTCCTTCTTCGTCGGTGTTTGCTGTGGTGATAATTGAAATGTCCATGCCTCGAATTTGATCGATGCGGTCATATTCTATTTCTGGAAAAATGAGCTGTTCTCTCAGACCCAAGCTGTAGTTGCCGCGCCCGTCGAAGCTTTTGGGGCTGATGCCGCGGAAGTCGCGGATGCGGGGAAGTGCGAGGTTGATGAGCCGATCGAGAAAATCGTACATCCGATCGCCGCGCAGCGTCACCATAACGCCGACGGGTACTCCTTTGCGGATTTTGAAGCCTGCGATCGCTTTTTTCGCCCGCGTCACCACTGGTTTTTGCCCGGTGATGATGCCAATTTCGTCGATCGACGAATCGAGTGCCTTAGCGTTTTGAGATGCTTCTCCCAAACCGCGGTTCACTGTGACTTTGACGAGTTTGGGAACCTGATGGATATTAGTATATTTAAACTGATCCATCAGTGTGGGAACGATTTTTCCTTGATAAAGAACCTTGAGTTTGTCCGGCATAGTTTTTGTGTTTCGTTAACTGTCCCTGGGCTTGGTCAGGGAATTGGTTTTTGTCAGTTGTCCGTTGTCAGTTGTCCGTTGTCCGTTGTCCGTTGTCAGGAAAGCATTTGTCTAATGACTAATGACTAATGACTAATGACTAATTATCGATGATTTCTCCAGTTTTTTTGAGCTGTCGGAGTTTCCGGCCATCTTCGCTAAATGTATAGCAAACGCGGCTAGCTATTTTTTCTTTTTCGGAATAGTGCATAACATTTGAGCTGTGAATGGGAGCCTCAAACGTGAGTATTTTCCCGGACTCTCCCTCTTGCTGGGGCTTGACGTGCTTTGTTCTGATGTTGACACCTTTAACAATTACTTTGCTGACTTTAGGATATGTCTTTAAGATTTCTCCGACTTTTCCTTTCTCTTTGCCAGTAATTATTTGCACGGTGTCGCCTGCTTTGACGTGCATTCTGTAGCGCTGAGGTTCGCTAGTTGGTTTACCCTTTTTTCCGTACATTTTAAAGTACCTCCGGGGCTAAGGAAACGATTTTAGTAAAGTTTTTGTCACGCAATTCGCGGGCGACGGGGCCGAAAACGCGAGTACCTTTGGGGTTGTTGTCTGCGTTGATAATAACGGCGGCGTTATCGTCAAAACGAATGCTCATGCCGCTGTCGCGGCGCAAACCTTTGCGGGTTCTGACAATGACAGCCCGAACGACATCTGATTTTTTGACGGCCATATTGGGGATGGCGTCTTTGACGACGGCAATGATGACATCGCCGACTCCGCCGTAGCGACGGTTGCCGCCTCCCAATACGCGGATGCACATCAGTTTGCGGGCTCCGCTATTGTCGGCGACATTGAGGTATGTCTGGGGTTGAATCATGGTGATTGTTGACTGTTAACTGTTGACTGTTGACGGCTAATTGATTAATCAAGTACCGATCGGGCGAGCGCGAGATCGAAATTAACTCTTAGCCGTTTTTTGTCCCAAAAATCTCAGCAACCGTCCAACGTTTGGTTTTGCTCAGTGGGCGAGTTTCAGTGATGCGGACGCGATCGCCCGATTTGCACTGATTTTCTTCGTCGTGAGCTTTGTACCGCTTGGTGCGGACTACGATTTTGCCGTATTTGGTGTGGGAGGAGCGGTTTTCGATTGCTACCACGACGGTTTTATCCATCTTGTCGCTGACTACTACGCCAACTCGTTCTTTAATTGCCATAGCTACCTATTTTTGTTGTGCAATTGACTTTTTTTTAGCTACTGTGCGAGCCGAGGCTAGGCTCCTGCTCACTCTGGACTGACTTCTGGGCTGGGAGCCGAACCAGCGGCTTCTTGAGCTGGGGCTGATTTTGCTGCCGCTTCTTTCTCAGCAAGGATTTGGCGCTCGCGTTCAACTGTCATCAATTGAGCTAACCGGTGTTTGGCGTGCTTGAACAGGTGAGGCTTTTCCATGCGGCCCGTAGCTTGCTGAAGCCGCAATTCCATTAGTTGGCGCTTGACGGCTAAAATTTGCTCTGCTATTGCAGCATCGCTTAATTCTCTAGCTTCTTTAATCTTGGTCAAAGACATAATTGTGTGCTTTCTCGTTAGCGAGCGGTATGACAGAAGACAGAATTGTCTCGCTTGGCTGAAGGTCGAAGGAAAGAAAAGTTATGAAAGCCAGATTTTAAAATGCTGTAGCCGTTTAAAATGCTGATTAATACAGACCTAATTCTACCTTCGCTCTTCGCTATGACTGGCCTTCTTCGCGAGTGATGAACTTGGTTTTAATTGGTAATTTGAAAGATGCCAAACGCATTGCTTCGCGGGCAATTTCTTCACTTACGCCGCCAATTTCAAACATTACCCGGCCCGGTTTGACCACGGCAACCCAAAACTCTGGTGAGCCTTTACCAGAACCCATCCGGGTTTCTGCGGCCCGCTCGGTGACAGGTTTGTCGGGAAAAATGCGAATCCAGATTTTGCCACCCCGACGGATATAGCGGGTCATGGCGCGCCGTCCGGCTTCTATTTGGCGGGAAGTGATCCAGGCGGGTTCGACGGCTTGGAGCGCGAAGTCGCCAAAGCTAACTGTATTGCCGCGGGTGGCAATACCGCTCATTCGCCCGCGCTGTTGTTTGCGGAATTTGGTTCTTTTAGGGCTTAACATGGCGAAAGGGAGTTGGGTAATTGGTAATTGGTAATTGGTAATTGGTGATTGCTAATTGCTAATTGGTTTGGAACAACTGACAATTAACAAGTGACAACTAACAGTTAACAATTAGCTAGCCTTCGTTCGATCGATCTTCAAAGTTCTGGCGGCGGCGCTTTTGTTTGGTACGGGGCACTGCGGCATTTGGTGCTGCCTCTTGTTCCTGTCCGGGAATAATTTCGCCTTTGAAAACCCAAACTTTAATGCCCAGAATACCGTAGATGGTTTGAGCAGTGCAGTAAGAGTAGTCGATGTCGGCCCGCAGCGTGTGCAAGGGGACTCTTCCTTCGCGCGTCCATTCGGTACGGGCAATTTCTGCACCGTTGAGGCGTCCGCTGACTTGAATTTTGATGCCTTGGATGCCGACTTTTTGGGCGCGGGTGATTGCTTGGCGGACTACTCGGCGGAAGGATACGCGCCGTTCTAGTTGCTGAGCGATGTATTCCGCGATCAGTGTGGCATCGGCGTCTACTCGCTGGACTTCGACGACGTTGATGCGGATTTGGCGGTTGCTGCCGAGTTGCTGCTGCAAACCGACGCGCAAGGTTTCGATGCCTGCTCCGCCGCGGCCTACGACAACGCCCGGTCTGGCGGTGAACACTTCTAGGTCTATTTGATCGGCTTTCCGCTCAATTTTGACCGATGAAATACCGGCATTATTGAGGGTTTTACGAACGTACTTGCGAATTTTATAGTCTTCTTGCAAGAGTTCTGGATAGTTTTTTGGATCGGCAAACCAGCGAGATCGGTGCTCTTGGGTAATGCCGAGGCGAAAACCAATTGGATGTATTTTTTGGCCCATAATAGTTGATGAGTTAATTGGTAATTGGTAATTGGTAATTGGTAATTGGTAATTGGTGATTACCCATTTTTTTCAACTTTAAGCTGTTTATTACCTCTTACGTTTTTCCCTGGTTTAGTTTTCTACAAGCGGAGCTACTACTACGGTAATGTGACAGGTTGGCTTGCGGATTTGGTAGGCGCGACCTTGAGCGCGGGGTCTAAAGCGTTTGAGGACTGGGCCTTGGTCTGCGTAAGCTTGAGAAACTACGAGCTTGGATTTATCCAATCCTGCGTTGTGTTCGGCGTTGGCTACTGCCGATCGCAAAACTTTGACAATTGGTTCGCAGGCGCGGTAGGGCATGAATTCGAGTAGAATCAGCGCTTCTTGGTAGCTTTTGCCGCGAATTTGGTCGAGGACTCGGCGTACTTTGAAGGGGGAGGTTCTGATGTAACGGGCGATCGCCTTAATTTCGGATGTGGTATCTATAACCATTTCGATTTGGGTAATTGGTAATTGGTAATTGGGAAAAAGGTAATTGGTAATTGGGAAAAAGTTTGTCCGATTACCTATTACCTGTCACCTAATTCGGCTATCTTTTCGCCTTTTTATCACCACTTTTCGCGTGACCTCTAAAGGTGCGAGTGGGGGAAAATTCTCCGAGTTTGTGGCCTACCATTTGGTCGGTGAGGTAGACTGGTACGTGCTGTCTGCCGTTGTGAACGGCGATCGTGTGACCTACCATTTGGGGCAGGATTGTGGAAGAGCGCGACCAAGTTTTAATTACTTGTTTTTGGCCGGCGGCGTTGAGTTTTTCGATTTTTGTCATCAGATTATCTGCGACAAACGGGCCTTTTTTTAGCGATCGAGACATGATTTTTTTAGTAATTCAGGAGTCATTAGTCAGCTTTCAGCAGTCATTGGTCATAAGTCCTCAGTCATTAGTTAGCAGTTAATAACTAAGCACTGAAGACTGCTGACTGATGACTAGCTTTGTCTGCCGCCCTTGCCGCGTTTGGAAGCTTTGCGGCGGCGCCGGACTATTAAAGCGTCGCTGCGCTTGTTTTTGCGTCGAGTTTTTGCACCCAATGCTGGTTTGCCCCAAGGAGTGACAGGCCCCGGACGTCCGATGGGAGCTCTGCCTTCGCCACCGCCGTGCGGGTGGTCTACCGGGTTCATGACGCTACCGCGAACGGTGGGTCTGCGACCTTTCCAGCGGGTGCGGCCGGCTTTACCGAGGCTGATGTTTCTGGCGTCTGTGTTGCCGACTTGACCGATGGTGGCGTAGCAGTCGGCGCGGACTTTGCGCTGTTCGCCGGATGGCAGTTTGAGGGTGACGTAGCTACCTTCTTTTGCCATTAGCTGAGCGCTGGAGCCGGCGGAGCGAACGATTTGTCCGCCTTTTCCGGGTACTAGCTCGACGTTGTGGATGCTGGTACCGAGGGGAATGTTCTTCAGGGGGAGGGCGTTGCCGATTTCGATCGGCGCGTCGGGGCCTGAGACAATTACTGTACCGACGTTTAAGTTGAGCGGGTGCAGGATGTACCGTTTTTCGCCGTCTTTGTAGAACAGGAGGGCGATGCGGGCGTTGCGGTTGGGGTCGTATTCGATCGCCTTGACGGTAGCGGGAATGCTGTGTTTGTCGCGGCGGAAGTCGATGTCTCTATAAAGCCGTTTGTGACCGCCTCCCCGGTGGCGGCAGGTGATGACGCCTCGGTTGTTGCGGCCTTGTTTGGTGTGCTTGTTGCTGGTTAGAGACTTTTCTGGTTCTGATTTGGTAATTTCAGCGAAGTCCGAGACGGTTTGCTCTCGGGTGCTGGAGGTATAAGGTCGGTAAGAACGGATGCCCATAATCGATCTATTTTAGATTTTGGATTTTGGATTTTGGATTTGACGTTTATCGATTTTAGATTTTAGGTTGAAGATTGGCGATCTTTGGTTAACTTACGAGTTTTCTGGTTCGAGAATTTTCACCAGTTAACCGCAATTTAAAATCTAAAATCTAAAATCTAAAATCCAAAATCGTCTAGACTTCTGGGAATAGGAGTTTGCGGATCGAGTCTCCGTCTGTCAGAGTTACGGTTGCTCGCTTGTAACAAGGTTTAAAGCCGACGAATTTGCCAACTCGACGCTTTTTGCGCGGCGGGTTTTGGGTGTTGACGCCGATGACTTTGACCTTAAATAGTTCTTCGATTGCAGCTTTGATTTGAGGCTTTGTCGCTTTGGGAGCTACGTCGAATGTGAATTGATTTAATTCCATCATTCGGGTAGCTTTCTCGGTGAGAATCGGACGCTGGATCAAATCTGCGTAGTCGCGGGGGTCGATTTTACTCACCGTAAATCTCCTGAATTTTAGCTATGGCTGTAGATGTGACGATAATTTTGTCAGCCGCGAGAACGTCGTAAACATTCAGGGAGGTTGCCAAGATGACGTTTACTAATTCGATGTTGCGTCCGGATAAGTAGACGTTTGGTTGCGGTTCTGGCAAGATTAACAGAACTTTTGTATCGGGTTCGATGCCCCAGCGGGCGATCGCACTCAGCAATTCTTTGCTTTTCGGTCTCGGAAATTGCTCTGCAAATTCTTCAACCACAATGATGTCTTCGGTGCGACTTTGGAATGCTGTCCGCAAAGCGAGACGGCGTTCCTTTTTGTTCATTTTGACTTCAAAGTCTCTCGGTTTTGGCCCGAAGATGACACCGCCGCCCCGCCACAGCGGAGAACGGATCGAACCTGCTCTGGCTCGGCCGGTGCCTTTTTGACGCCAGGGTTTGCGGCCGCCGCCTCTGACTTCCGATCGAGTTTTGGTGCAAGCATTTCCTTGACGGGCGTTATTCAGTTGCCGCGTCAATGCTCTGTGAACGATGTGAGACGCATTTTCTTCTTTGGCTACGCGCAGTTCTAAAGTTGTTTCCCCAACTTCTTCGCCTTGCCAATTTCGCACTACACAATTAACCATATCTTTTGTCCTTTGTCTGTTGTTAGTTGTCTGTTGTTAGTTGTCTGTTGTCTGTTGTCTGTTGTCTGTTGTCTGTTCTCAGGTCTTAGTTTTTGGCTCTTAGTTTTCAGCTTTTAGTTCTTAGTTATTGCTTGCTACTAACGACCAACCACTATCTACTGACTGCTGACTGCTGACTAATGACTACTGACTAACGTCCTACTTTTTTCTCAGGCACAACATTGACTAAGGCGCCAGCTTTGCCGGGAACTGCTCCCTTAATTAGCAGCAAATTCTGCTCTGCATCCACCCGGACAATTGTTAGTTTGCGGACGGTGACTTGAACGTTGCCCAAACGTCCTGCCATTCTTTTCCCAGGATAAACGCGACCGGGGGTTGTTCCAGGTCCGATCGATCCAGGCTCGCGGTGGTTCTTGGAACCGTGAGACATGGGGCCTCGTTTAAAGTTGTGGCGCTTTTGGAAGCCTGCAAAACCTTTACCGATGCTTGTACCGATGACATCTACTATTTGTCCCGGTGTAAAGGTATCTGCTTTTAGCTGTTGACCTAATTCAAATGAACTGGTATCTTGCAAGCGGTATTCCTGCAAGTGGCGCAATGGATTTGCCCCTGACTTGGCAAGGTGTCCTAGTTCTGGCTTGTTGAGAGCCTTTGGTTTGACTTCGTTGTATCCAACTTGAACGGCACTGTAGCCGTCAGTTTGTTTTGTTTTGATTTGAGTTACTGTACAAGGCCCTGCTTGTATGACGGTGACTGGGATTGCTCTCCCTTGGTCGTCAAACACTTGAGTCATGCCTAGTTTAGTGCCAAGAATGCCTACAGACACGGATTTTCTTCCTTTTATTTACGCAAGAGGTTTCGGATTGCGAAATTTACGTCAATCCGCTTGCTCTTGTGCAGAAACATTTATTTCAGTGTTCCTGCAATTAACTGTTATCAACCAACAGCCTTCCTCGGTGTTTAAAATTTGAGTTTTAAATTTGGGAGCGAGCTTGTGGAAGTCTTGCAAGGGTTGAGATTCGCGGCTTTTTACCTACTCTATCTCCGAGTTTTGTCTCGGTCTTGCTTGTTTGTGCCAGGACTTGAGCAGCAAACCACTCAGTATCCTTTACGGCGACAATTCACAATAGTACATGAAGTGTTTGCCGTTTGTCAAGGCCGCGATGAGAATTTTTCGCCTCAACTTTAGGATTTATAATATTTCCAGCTCGCAAGCAGCGATCGACCAAATTTTGATACAGCAGGAAACACAATTTATGGGACTGATTACGACAGGATCTGATCTGATTCGGGATTTGGAAAAGTCGGGGTCGCTGGCCCTGTACGTTCCTTTAGAAGGAGGATTTGAGGGGCGCTACCTCCGCAGGCTGAGGGCTGCGGGCTACGGTGCGTACACGATTTCGGCGCGGGGTTTGGGCGATTTGGCGATGTATTTAACGGGGGTTCACGGCGTGCGGCCGCCGCATTTGGGCAAGAAAACTACTGGCAATGAAGGGGCTGTGGGTTATACGTACTACGTGCCGCCGATGTTGAAAACTCAATTAGACAATTTGCCACCTAAAGCAAAAGGACTGGTGCTGTGGATTATTGAAGGGCAGATTTTGTCGAGTCAGGAGATTGAGTATTTGACTGTTTTGCCGACGTTAGAACCGCGAGTTAAAATAGCAGTTGAGATGGGGGGCGATCGAGCTTTTAGCTGGAAGCCACTTAAAGATGCTTTAGTTGCAGCTTAAATTCCGGTATTTGCGATCGCAAATCAACTAAAAAACGCAGCGAGCAACTAAAGCTCAACAGCTTCTGCTCGCTGGTTTTGATATTTTTGGAACTTAATTAACAGGAAAAATCTTATGCTTCAGAACCGCGATTATACCATCATTATTGACAAAAGCGGCAGTATGTACACAAAAGACCAGATGGGCGGTAAAAGTCGGTGGGCGCTCATGCAAGAATCGACGATCGCATTGGCGAATAAATGCGAAGAACTCGATCCTGATGGCATAACAGTTTATGTGTTTTCCGGTCGCTTCAAGCGCTACGACAACGTAACATCAGCTAAAGTCGTGCAAATTTTCCAAGAAAACGAACCTTCGGGAACTACGAATTTAGCGGCTGTTCTGCAAGACGCCCTGAACAGTTATTTTCAGCGCAAAGCATCCGGTAAGACTAAGCAAAATGGGGAAACAATATTAGTGGTGACGGACGGCGAACCGGACGATCGCAAAGAAGTGATGAAAACCATTATAGAGGCTTCGCGGAAGCTCGATCGAGATGAAGAGTTGGCGATTTCTTTCATTCAAGTAGGAAATGCGCCGGAAGCAACTAAGTTTCTCAAGATATTGGATGACGAACTGCAAAGCGCTGGGGCTAAATTCGATATCGTTGATACTGTCACGATGGATGATATTGAAGGAATGACCCTGACGGAGGTATTGCTGAATGCAATAACTGATTGAGGAGGCGGGCGAAGTTTCCGAGATTGTATTGGGGCCAGTTGGCCCAGGAGCATTTTTTAGGGGGTTTAAGTTATGGAATCTATCGATCGCCTGTTAGGTGAACTTAAGGCAGAGTATCAAGCATCTCAAAAAATTGCTGAGTTGAAAAGTCAGGCGTCGGTGCAAGCACAAGCGCCGTCAAATCCAACATTTAAAACATCAGATATAAATTTGTATGCTAGTCCTTTGGATCGGGATTTAGCTCAAATTAAGGCTGAGTACGAAGCGCAAAAAAAAGCTCAGGAAGTGGTTTTACCTGAACCGCTTAAGGCTGAGCACGAAGCACAAAATCAAGCTCAGGAAGCAGCTTCACTGGAACCGCAGCCAGCAGAAAAAGTCGCGGTGCCGCAGTTGGAGGTACAAACGCACAGACAGAAAGTTAGGCAAGCTCAGGTTTGGCTGAAAAAGTTGGATAAGAATTCCGATGAGGGATATTGGTTCGATCAGTTTGCTTTTAAGTATTCTTCGAGGATAGATGCGGCGATCGACTATTTGCAAGTGGTGAATGAGTTTGATTGAATGTTGATTGTTGGCGGTTGGCGGTTGACGGTTGAGGATTTACTGTTAAACTATCATTCCAAAATAGACCTCTTGCAAAAGTCCTTTTCATAAATTTATTGGACGGGCTCTCCGGCCCATCCCACAAGAAAAAATAACTCTTGTGGGATGGGCCGGAGAGCCCGTCCTAGTTATTTTTGCAAGAGGTCTCATGTAAAAAATATGAAGTAGAAGCAGAAGTAAAAGTAGTAGGTTGGGTTGAGGTTACGAACCCAACCTACATATAGGGGATTTCACTTAATTAAAAACCGCTGTAGCTATTTTCAACTAATAGCATCTTTGAGGACAGAAGTAGGATGCAATAAAAACAAAGCCGCCTTTTTTGCTGTATCTTCAGATAGCTGAATTTGTTTTAACTCAACAATACCTTCACTGATAAAAGTATCTCTCAAAGCAGCTTTTTCTCCGCTGTTAAAACTCGTTTCGTAAAACACTTCTCGAATTCCAGCCGCAATGACTAATTTCAAACAATAGATGCAGGGCTCTAAAGTGACATAAATACTAGCCCCAGCAGTAGATATACCGTGTTTAGCAGCTTTGGCGATCGCATTTGCTTCCGCGTGAACCGCCCTTGATGGCAAAGTTTTGCTGGCGTCGCAACTACTCAAACCAGGATAGCAGAAGCCTTGAGTAGTACAGTGTGCCGAACCTGACGGCGAACCGTTGTAACCGGTTGCTAAAACTTGCCTGTTTTTAGTTATCACCGCGCCTACAGGAAAAGCCAAACAAGTCGATCGAGTAGCGGCCAATTTTGCTAACATTAAGAAGTATTCGTCCCAACTCGGTCTTTCTTCTTCTAGATTCATTTTCTATCCTGAATGTATTGGTTGCTGGTTTTTAGACACTCCGCCGCCTTTTGCAATTCTATTCCCAAATAACCAATATGATCGGGTTGGATGGCAGGGGAAGCCGCACAAATTTCTCGCACTAACTTGAGAGGGTTTTTTCCAGAATAACAGGTGACAACTTCGCCGCTGCCGGGAGTGGTTTGCGTGACAACTATTTGATTGTCGGCTACTTCAACTAAAAAATTGCCTGCTGCATCGAAAAAGTCTCGATCTTCGCAGATTTTAGCATATTGGGTTTGAATTAGTCGATCGGCATTTTCAAAGGTATCGTCATACAAGTGAGCAGATTGACTCAGCGTTACCAACGGGCCCATCGTCAAATTATAATCGGAACGCCTCGCAATTTCATCTCGAATGTACTGCTGCAAAGCCCGCAAACCCATTGCATTAGCCGGCCAAGCCGCAAACATATCGTTACTGCGGAGAGTTGCAGTTAGCGATATTTCACCGTCTACAACTCGCACCCAAATGTGATTTAAACAAGGACTGCCGCTGTGCTGGTGATCGGAGGAACCGTCAGGTCTTCTGTTAATATTTCCGCCTGCATCCCACAGACTAATTACAGCACTTGCTGCGTCAATTTCCTTAATTAGTTTGGCAATAACTTCTTCAATTTGATCTCGTCCAAACCACGACCGCATCCGCTGTGCGTAGGTATATTTAATGCCTTCGTTATACGGGGCATCTTCCAGCATTTGCGGTTTGTACTGTTCGAGAAAATCACGGTCTATTGGTAAGTAATTCGGTTCGGGGAAATAGAACTCTGCCGGTTCATCTGTAATCACTGCCATTAAGTCGATTAATTCTTGCCACTGTCCGTCGTAACCAGTCGGCCGTAAGGTGCCGGTGGTCTTAATTCGGTGGATGATTTTTACCCAAGTTTCGGCGATAGTTTTGCCTTCGATTCTGTGTCCGTATTTCTGGCCGGGGAGTACGGTGGGGACAATTTCGACTAACGGAAAAGTTACGGTTTCTCCCCAAGGTTCAACCACTGCTTTTTCGGAAAAAGACTTGACAAAAGTCACTGTTTCTGCTATAGTTTTTGCTTCTTTCCATTCTATTGAATGACGCAATAGTTCTAAGGCTTCTGCTGCTATTTCAATATCAATGTAGCCAAATATTGAAGATTTAATTAACCAGCAATCTCTACCTGTATCGCTTTTGCCAGCTTCAAAGCCGTTGCGAAAAAAGTCGATTAGGCACGCTGCTGCACCGGAGTTGCGGTCTTCTTTGGTAGCATTGAGAATTACTAAAAAGCGGACGTGGGGATTGCACAGCAAGTTTCTAATTAAGAAGTTGATGCCGCGAGTAGGAGAGTATAGTTGTCCGATGACAGCAAATTCATTGGGTTGTAATTTTTTGCCGTTAGCGCAGCCCTTGGAAAGGATCGCACTTTTTACTGTCCAGCCGCTGACAATGGCTGTTTGCCCCGTTCCGCAAATTAATTGATTTGGCTTGTATAGGGGTTTGTACTCAAATTTATTGACGAGATTTGTGGCTGTCATGGTTTACCGTTTTTTGCACCGCGTACTACTATATCAATACTGCTGAATCTTTGATAATTTTGTTTTAACAAATTCCTCAAGCCAACAATTCACTGACGGCTACGCTAAAACCTGCAAGCACACTTTGAGTGTTCACAACTTCATCCGCATTAAACAACCGCCAGCGTTGCCCTGCATTCACAAATATTAATCTAGCTTCAGGAAATAGCAACCAAACTTCTAAACATCCCGATTCCAAATATTCCTGAGCTTTTGCGAATAACTCTTCGCCGCTATCTTCCGGGGAAGCAACTTCCGCTATCAAAGGAAAACTTTGGGAAAATGCTGTAAAATTACCTGATTGTGGCAATAATTCAGGAGTAATGTAAGCAACATCGGGACGGCGACCCTGTTTGTTAGTGCGGCAAAGGACTTCTGTAAGAACTTCTCCTCCCTGTCCGCTGGAATTTTTGTAATTTCTCCAGGATGTAGATAGTTTAGATTGAGCGAGACCGTGCTTGAATGTCATTCCTGTTTTCTCCACTAAGTTGCCGTCAACCCATTCCATTCTATCAGCAGGCTTGACTAAAAACTCTTCGAGAGATATGACTTTTTCTGGCTGAGATTCTGGGTAAATTTCGGGTATATTTTCTAAGTTTGGATGTGATTCTGGCTCTGAGTTTTGAGCGGTATTTTTGGGTATAATTATAGTAGATTTCATGCTGAAAACCTCTTGTTAATGATTATAATTGTACAAGCGATCGCTCTCGATCGCATCTTTACGATCTTATGGAACTTGGTAGATTTTGTCTTTTCAACTTAGCCCGACAATTTATATATCATAGCAATTCAGAAAGGTGACTTTCATGATTCTCTCAAACCGTTTTTCTGAAGCCCTCACCTATGCCGCCGAATTGCACGCTACCCAAGTTCGCAAAGGTTCCGGCGTTCCCTACATTGCCCATTTGTTGGGCACTGCTAGTATAGCTTTAGAATATGGGGCAAATGAAGATGAGGCGATCGCAGCTTTGCTTCACTCCGGCGATCGAAGATCGAGGCGGCGCCACCACCCGCGAAGCCATCCGCCGCCGCTTTGGGGATACCGTCAATCGATTTTAGATTTTAGATTTTAGATTTTAGATTGAAGAATTGACTTGCGCGAGATAAATACGTTCGGCAAGTTTATCAGATACAGGTTTTTTATTTCTGGACGGATCGATCGCGTGGCGGGTATCCTGGATGCTTTCGGTCACAGCGATTGCAGACGGCTGTACCGACAGTGACGAGACGCCGAAGCCCCCTTGGCGACAGCGAAAACAAGCTTATATCGATCGCATTTCTACAGCTTCTGCCTCAGTCAGATTAGTCTCGACTGCTGATAAACTTTATAATGTTCGATCGATCCTGAAAGATTCCCGTCAATTAGGAGATACTGTTTGGGAACGCTTCAAAGGTGGCGCATTGGGTTCTCTCTGGTATTATCGTTCTTTAGTAGAAGCATTCCGCCAAGCTGAGTTAACGCCTATAGTTGAAGAATTGGATCGCACAGTTTTAGAATTGGAACAGTTTTCTGAAGGCTGAAGACTGAAGGTAAAAAGCACTAATTATCAATTACCAATTACAGTCACAAAATGGCAAATGTTCGCTTAGAAAATATTACCCGACGCTACCAAAACGTCACCGCGATCGAAAACATCAGCTTCCAAATCCCGGACGGGCAATTTTGGGTATTAGTCGGGCCATCCGGCTGCGGTAAATCGACAATTATGCGGACAATTGCAGGTTTAGAAACCGCAACTTCCGGCAATCTTTACATCGGAGATAATTTAGTTAACAACATTCCTGCTAGACAGCGGGATGTAGCAATGGTATTTCAAAATTACGCGCTTTATCCGCACATGACTGTCGCAGAAAATCTGGCTTTTGGATTGCGGATGCGGAATGTTGACGCGAGTAAAATTCAAGAACGAGTCGAAACAGTAGCCCGATCGCTCTCGATCGAACATCTCCTCAAGCGCAAGCCCAAACAGCTATCAGGCGGACAGCAGCAGCGGGTAGCACTGGGAAGGGCGATCGCCCGCGAACCGAAAGTATTTCTTTTAGATGAACCGCTTTCTAACCTCGACGCTCAACTGCGAGATGACACTAGAGCAGAACTCAAACAACTGCATCAACGGCTGGGAATTACCACAATTTACGTCACCCACGACCAAGTGGAAGCGATGACTTTAGCTGATAAGATTGTAGTCTTAAATGGGGGAAAAATTCAACAAATTGGAGACCCGCAAAGCATTTACGCCAAACCAGCTAACCGCATGGTTGCGACATTTTTAGGCAATCCCGCCATGAACATTTTGCCTGCAATTTATACTAACGACTCATTTCAAGTAGGAGATCAAGCTTTAGCCTGTCCGCCCTCGATTCAGAAAAAATTGCAGGCGAGAGAAGGACAAGGATTTGATTTGGGCATCCGTCCAGAAAATATAGAAATCTTTACCCCACAAACAGTAGAAGATGATGATTTGAAAAGCGATGTTTGGGCATTAGGAAAAGTCCCCCTAGATGTAGAGGTAAAAGTAGTGGAACCTCTGGGGCGAGAAACTTTAATTCGGGCGAGTTTGCCGTTGTTGAGTGCTGAAACTACTGTACAGTTACAAATACCTGCGAGTGTTCGCTTGCGAGCGGGCGATCGGCTAAAGGTACAGCTTGACTTCGATCGACTATTTATATTTGACCCTTCCACGGGTGAAGCGCTGTATCCTTAACGGGCTTGAACAAGACTTACACACAGTTTGCCAGCAACCAGGTTTTTGTGGTCGCAGTGCCTAAGTCCTGTTCAATCTAAAATCTAAAATCTAAAATCTAAAATAGACTGAGCCTTCCTGTGGGAAAGTCTCGATTCGTAGTTACAAAAGTTTACACTTGACATTAATTAATTTACGCAGTAATGATACGATTAGTATTGGCACAACGGTAAAACGTCCCCCCAAAAGTTGATATTTCCTGAATCGGGGCGATATCGACCCACAACGCCAGCATCTTCGCGCTAAGAAGCGGCTTGGCGCCCCGACTTGGGAGCAACTAGCGAACCAAAAACTCAGAAAAACGTTCTAGCGGCATTTTTAGATGAATCCCGACAACCTGCCTCAAATGCTGCAAACAGGATTTCACCTAACTTTAGGTGCAACTTCCTTTTTAATGGAGACATTGCAAGATCCTCTGAAGCGAGAAGAAAATCTTGACAAACTGAAGTCTGATTTGGGGTTACTCGCCGATGAGTTGCTGGAAAAAGGAGAAATGACCGATCGAGAAGCCCGGAATTTTGTAGATACTATTTTCTCTCAACCGGGCGATCGGGAGAATGCAGACAGTGAATCTGTCTCGCCCAAGCAATCAGATGCAGCGACTGATGCTCCTCCCGAGTCGGTTGTACAGCCTAACGTAAAGCTAGAGATTCAAGAATTAACTGCACAGATGGCAGCGCTAAGGGCAGAGTTGGAAAATTTGCGCGCCGAAAATTCCCAGTATTAAAGAATCAAGAGTCCTTAACACAGCCGGAGTTTACTTGCCAACTTAATTTAACAGAACCAAACTTTAGTCATTGTCCCATTTTTCAGAACCGATCAGGTCGGCGATGCGATCGCGCAGCAAGAAGTCGCATTTTTCTAATTCGCACTCTACACAAGCCCATTCCCGAGGCGGAATGAATTGGCAAAGCGTGTAGATCGGCTGTTGGCGGCTCAGCACGCCCTCGTGGACAAGGTGACGCGCTTCATCTTGGATCACATCTAAAGAGTATTGGATTTGGGGAATAGTGGAGTGAATCATAATGCGCCCTCAATGTTTTACTAAAAAATTTTATGGCCCTGGTAATAATATAGTCCAAACTTACGAATATGGAAGTTAAATTTTGTCCGTATCCAGCTATACAATTCACTGTCGTAAATAAAAATAAATTATACGAATTATCAGTAAGTGATGGGATCTGTCTTAGGATGTGCAGAAGCAGCACATTTTCCCCACAAGCAGGCGGATCTTTTGGAAAGCTCAATTCAGGACTTAGGAACCCGCGTGCAATTCCCGGTTTCTGGATACTTCGCCACCAAAGGCAGAATTTCTCGCGAGAAACCGGGTTGATGAATTTAACTCCTCACCCAGCAAGCAGCAAAGGAAAGATTCAGCAGTCGGGCAACTCAAGCATTACCAGTTCCGTCAATGCCGAATAGCACTTCTAGAACGAGAGATTGCGCTGCAGGCATCTGCCCAAAACAAAATACATAAGGAAGAGTCGGAGGCAAGTGTGGCAAAAATTGCTCTAAAACGTAGGGACTGCCGTAAATTAACACAGCTTGCAGTTCCCCCGTTTTTAATAATTTCTTAAACCAATCTCGAGCTGCTTGGGTCAAACCAGCACTGCCTCGGAAGCAATTGCCGCGAATGAAAATTTGCAGCAGTGTCGGAGAAAAATGCTCTGCACCTGTATTATCAGCGATCGCCCCTGTGCGATCGTCAATCAGTTGCAATTCGTAACCAAACTGTTCGGGAAGGGCGATCGCCGGAGTGTGGTTGCCCAAAAACTCGCACCCCAAAACATCATCTACAACAATCAAATTCCGCAAAAGCTGGTGTTCTGCGGGTTTTGCAACCTGCAAAGGTAGATTGCCGCCAAATTTCAAAGAATCTCGCAAAATATCGGCAGCAGTTGCCTTGGCATCAGGAGTTGCCAGCAAACTTAAGTCGATCGAGTCGATCGAGTCGATCGATTGTAGATTCTTGCTCCCCCCCTTAGCAAGAGGGGGTTGGGGGTGGTCAGAAATCGGCAAACCCACCTTTATTTTCGCTTTCCAAATTCGCTTGACAGATTCCTTGATTTGTGATAATGAAATGCGCCCTTGAGTGACAGCTTCGCAGACAGCGAGAATCGCGCCTTCCGGGTCAAGCGGCATCAGCAAAACATCAGCACCAGCCTCAGCAGCCAAAACAGCAGCTTCATTAGCGCCGTACTTATTGGCGATCGCACCCATCACCAAAGCATCCGTCACGATCAAACCTTCAAATCCCAACTCTTCTCGCAGCTTCCCGATCAAAATTTTGCGAGAAAGAGTAGCAGGAAACTCGGCATCCCAAGCCGGAATCAGCAAGTGAGCACTCATCACAGCATCGACCCCAGCAGCCATCGCCTCAACAAAAGAAGGCAACTCAATCTGGGCTAATCTCGCTGGCGAATGCGGCAAAACCGGCAATTCCAAGTGAGAATCAACCGCCGTGTCCCCGTGGCCGGGAAAATGCTTAGCTGTAGTCAAAACCGGGTGCGGGCCTGCGCCGCGAATAAAAGCAGCGGCTAATTTCCCGACAATTTCCGGTGTCTCGCCAAAAGCGCGGACGTTAATCACAGGATTGTCGGGATTGTTGTTAACATCAACCACCGGTGCGAGAATCCAATTGAGACCGATCGCCCTAGCTTCGATCGCAGTGACAGCGCCCATTTGTTCGGCATATCGATCGGCTTTACCTGCATCCTGCCGCGCCACTTCAGCAATCGCCATCGGCGGCCCGAACCAAGTCGCCCCCGCGAACCGCTGGCCGACACCTTCCTCAATATCAGCCGCCAGCAGCAGCGGGAACTTTGCCCAAGACTGCAATTGGTGCGATCGAATTGCCAACTCCGCAGCACTTCCTCCGACCAAAATCACCCCACCGACGCCCAACTTTTCCAGATAATAGCGGAGTTTGCTGGCCGTGGGTTCCCATTCGGGATACCGAATTTGGTGGTCGAACAAGCACCCAGAAGCGCGCACCACGAACATCTGGGCCACCAGTTCTGGTAAGGAAAGATTGTCAATCATTCGATTTTAGATTTTAGATTTTAGATTTTAGATTTTAGATTTTAGATTTTAGATTTGGGAATCGGGAATCGGGAATCGGCCAAACAGGGAATTGGGAATTTTCCCTATCTCCTTCTCTTCCCCTCTTCCTTCTTCCCTCTTCCTTCTTCCTTCTCGCTTCAATCGGGACTTTCATCGTCAGCGACTTCTTCCTCCCCATCTAGAAGATCCGGTTTGCGATCTGCAGAAAGCTGATTCAGCAGTATCAACATTTTATCGCCCCGTTCCAAAGAACGGTCTTCCAGAAAAATCACTTCCGGCGTCCGGCGCAGTTGCAATCGTTGGCCCAACTGGTTGCGGACGTAGCTAGTAGCAGATTTCAAACCTTCCATAGTTTCAGCCTTCGCCTCATCAGTACCGTAGATGCTGACAAAAATTTTTGTATGCTGAAGGTCTCCCGAAACAATTACATCGGTAACGCTAACCATACCGGCACCTACCCGATCGTCCTTGATTCCATTCAGCAACATCAGGCTGACTTCCCGTTTAACCATTGAAGCTACACGCTCAATGCGACGACTTGTAGCCATAGCACCTACTCCTCTACTTTCCTAATCAGCCGTTTTCATCCCGATTGACAATTGTAGCGCGATCGGTATCGGGTGTTACGGGCGATCGGGGATAAAATTAGGATTTGAGATTGCAGCGCGCAGCTAATAATGACATAAACTTGCCCAATTTGCTACTTTTGCGATCGCTCAATATAAAATCATCCGGCAAATACGATCTCCTATCATCATGCCCGATTCTATCCAACAAGAAGCCCGCCAAATTCTTGACACCCTTGCCTTCACCTCATTCGAGCAATGCCAACCCCTCAGCCACAACTTTAATACCATCCCCTCTCGCCCTGGACTTTATGCTGTCAGACATCGTGTGGATGGTCTGCTTTACATTGGTAAAACCAAAAGCTTGCGCGGTAGATTTAGTGGCGGGCACAAAGCATTTCTCTGGGCATGGCTGGACAAATACAACTGGGAAGATGTTCGGAGCGCCATTCACCCGCTCTCGCCGTGGAGCAACCCTGCGTTATTATTAGAACTAGAAGCCATTATTCTGAGAGCGACTGAGCCGCCCTACAACGTTCAAATCCCACCGGAAAACTAGACTCATGCGATCGACAACTCTGGAACAACTATCTGCTGCCGATGCCGAAGCCATCCTAAAATACCTTCCAGAACGAATTCGTGCCGCCCTCATCGCCCGTGCTGCAGAAATTGAATATCCGATCGAAATTGTTGTGGAAATGGCTATTGCTAATTTCCTCGATAGCGAAGCACTTGGTTTTGCCGATTGCAAACCGGGGCGAGGCAAGTAAAGAATCTGAACTTGAAATCAGAGAATCATGAATCAAACAATCGCCACGCAACACCTTTCTCCAGAAGCTATTCATCAGTTGGTCGATTATTTGCCTGACTATATAAAAGCTGCCCTCTTGTCCAAGTCCGCTGAACTTGAATGTTCTCTCGAAGCCGCGATTGAAATGGCAATCTCCAGCTTTTTAGACGAAGAATCCTTTAGCTTTGAGGATTGTTTGTTAGCTAAACGCATGAAAGATACTGTCTGAAATTTCATCGCTCTCGATCGCACTCCCAGTTACGATTAGATTATGCCGATCGCCAAAAGGAATAAAACTCATGGAAAAAGAATTTACAATCGGTCAAAAAGTCCGAGTTGTGGCGATGCCGCCTTACGTCAAAACTGCCGAACCGATGCCGATGCTGCGGCCTGCGAATTTAATTGCGATCGGCGCTGAAGGCGTTGTGATCGATCGGCGTCCCGGCAATTATTGGGGAATTCGCTTTGAAAAAGGTGCTTTTCTGTTAGACAGTCAGTACATTGAAGCAGCGGAAACTCTTGTAGAAGGTAATGGGTAATGGAGAATGGGGAGTGGGGAGTGGGAAATGGGGAAGTGATATCAAATCCGGGTTACTCATCCCCTTTATCGTCTGGTACGGTGCGTCGCTCGATCGCTTTCAGGGCAGCAAGAATTGTTCGTGGATCCGCACCCTACTTTTACTAAACATCAAGGGGGTAGGATACCCGGATTTGGTATGATATCACAACTTAAAATCTCCCTTTTCCTTGTTCCCTCAACATCCATCTGTTAAATCCGTTAGACAATCGATTACCCCACATCCTTCTTCAACAAGCCAGCTTAGCCTTAAAAGCCAAAGGATTAACAGGCAACTCCCCCAAAACTTCCTCTAAAATCGGAGAGGTGAAGTTACAAGGTTGAGGCTTGCCCAAATGATAACCTTGAGCGTAATCTACCCCAAGTTCATTGAGTTTATCCATAATTGTTTGATTTTCAACATATTCGGCAATAGTTTTAATTCCCATGACGTGAGCGATTTTGGTAATAGCTTCCACCATTGCGACATCAATAGGATTATCGACAATATGCTTAATAAAATTGCCGTCTATTTTGAGATAATCAACCGGCAAACTTTTCAGGTAAGCAAACGAAGACATCCCGCTGCCGAAGTCGTCCAAGGCAAACTGGCAGCCTAGTTCCTTGAGCTGCAAAATCAAGCTGGCTGCCTTGCTGAGATTGCCGATCGCCACGGTTTCGGTAATTTCAAAACAAATTATTTGCGGCGGTATTTGATGGATGGAAAACTGTTCCTGAATAAACTCGATAAACTTTTCTTCGTTGAGGCTGTCCCCAGAAAGGTTGATTGAATAAAGGTTGGGATATTTTCCAAAGGACGATTGCAGATCCGACAAAACAGAGCTAGCAGGGAAGGTAACTATTTTATCGCTGTCTACATCGGGGTTTTGGACTAATAAATTGGCGGTGAAAATTTTAGATAAATTGCTAAATAAAGTGCGAATTACCCAGCGGTCGATCGCGTGCATCAAGTTGTAGCGTTCTGCCGCCGGAATAAACGCCATCGGCGACACCAACTCACCAGTTTCCAACTGGAGGCGCAGGAGGATTTCGCAGTGGGTTCCGGTGGTTGAAGAGTTGAGCAAAGGTACGATCGGCTGAGAGTACAAGCAAAAGCGATTCTCTTCTAAAGCTTGATGAATTTGCACCACCCACTCGGTTTCGCCGTGCTGTTTGATTAATTCTCGATCGCCGGCTTGATAAACCTGTACCCGGTTGCGGCCTTTATTTTTAGCAGCGTAGCAGGCCATATCGGCGGCGCTCAAAATCGCAGATGTCGAGGCTGTTTTGGGATTGATTGCTACCAAACCGATACTGACGCCGATCGAAAAAGTTTTGTCCTGCCACGCAAAGCGGAATCCCTGAATGCTTCGCAGCAGCGTTTCGGCAACATTCAATCCTCGTTCGACGGGACGATTGTACAGGAGTACGGCAAATTCATCGCCCCCCAGACGCGCCAAAATATCGCTTTTGTGGATATTGCTTTTAAATAGCTGGCTGACTTGGCGCAGCAGTTCGTCCCCAGCAGCATGACCGCAGGTGTCGTTAACTATTTTGAAGCGATCGAGATCCATGTAAAGCATCACGTGTTCTTGCCCGTAACCTTGAGCGCCGTGTAAGGCGTGCTCTAGCTGGTACTCAAATTCCCGGCGGTTGACTAATTGCGTCAGGGGGTCATGAGTTGCCTGCCAGGTGAGTTGCCGCGCTTGAGTTCGCACTTGGGTGACATCTCGGAACACAACAACGGCCCCGACAATTTCGCCGCTGCTAGCATGGATGGGGGCGACGCAGTGGTCGATCGCAAATTCGGTGTTGTTGTGGGCAATCAGCAAATTGTTGCGCCCTTGGTCAACAATCCGACCTTCGGACAAAGCGATTTCGGCGATATTTTCGATCGGCAGCCTGGTAGTTTCGTCAACTATTCTCAGCACGCTGGCGAGGGGCAAACCTTTAGCTGCCGAGGTAGACCAACCCGTGAGTGCTTCGGCAACTGGATTCAGGGTGGAAATACAGCCGTCGGCGTCAGTAGTGATGACGGCATCGCCGATCGATTGTAGTGTTACCTGAGCGAGTTCTTTTTCTTCAAAAAATGCTTGTTCCATGCGCTTGCGATCGGTAATATCTCGCTGCACCGACACCCAGTGGGTAACGTTCCCGGAGGTGTCGGCAATGGGTACGCTGTTGAGTTCCACCCAATAAGTTGAACCGTCTTTGCGGTAGTTAATCAATTCTAGGCGTAGGGGTTCTCGGCGAGAAAAACCCAGGCGAATTTTAGCGACTTGGGTGGGGTCGCTTTCTGGGCCGCGCAAGCAACTGGGGGTTTGTCCGATGATTTCTTGGGGTAGGTAGCCCGTCATTTGGGTAAAAGCTTCGTTGGTATAGATGATGGTGGGGTCGGAGATATCGCTGTCTCCGGCATCCATAATCACGATTGCGTCGTTAGCGTTCACTACAGCAGATTCTAAAAGGTGGAGTCTGGCCTCGGCCCTAACGCGGATAGCAATTTCGCTTTCTAGTCTGGCGTTAGTCAAGCTGAGGGATGCGATCGCTTTTTCCAATTCCCTAGTTCTTTGTGCCACACAATCGTGCAGAACATCGATCGCCCCGGACATTTCCATCGGGTCAAGTACGCGCAGTATGTTGGTTTGAGTAACTATTCCCAGGAGTTCTCCGCGTTCCCCCGTTACTACCAACCTGCGGACTAAACGCTGGTGCATTTCCTGATGAGCTACCCACAGCGAGTCTTCTTGCTTGAGGCTAAATAAGGGGGTACTCATCACTGTTTGGGCGATCGTTTGCGACAAATCTATATCTAAAGCTTGAAATTCCACAATATCCCGTTCTGTGACTATACCTACTGGAATGGGGAACGGTAAATCCATCGATAATTCTGTTGATTCGGTAATTACCACGCAGCTAACGCGGTGCTGCGCCATCAACTCGGCTAAACTCCTAACTGACGCGGATCGAGGCGCTTGAATGACTTGTGCGGTCATTACTTCTTTCACGCTACGCATTTTTAAGATATTTGCCGGTTGCAGCATGGCTTGGCGAATGCTTTCCGGGGTAATTACTCCTAAGAGTTGACCTTCACTATCCAATATTGGCAGATGCTTAATTCTTCGTTGTCCCAGCAGAATTATGGCGCTGAAAATGTCTTGAGTCTCGGATTTTGTCAGAGTTGCAGCAGGCTGCCTCATCACTTGTGCGATGGTGACACCTTTTAAGTTTTTGCCCGAGGCAATCAAATCGACAAGATCCCTTTCGGTGAAGATTCCTTGCAATTGAGAATGTGGAGCCGAGTGGGAGGATAATTTTAAGAGTGATTTTTCCACGACAAAGACGCAAATACCTGCCGCGTCTCTAAATGCGCTTGAGGTGGGGGGATTTCCGATTTCTGTTAGTGGCTGATAGATATCTGTTGGTGGAATGACTGCGTTTAGAGAGCAACTTGGGCGCCGTTGGCCCATCAGGGTAATTACTTCGGATAGTGGGGTATCGGGCGCGACTGTCAAGGGGTAGCGGTCTATTACTTGAGCTAAGGTTGGCAGATACTTGGATGAATCGTTTTTGAGCATATTTAATTGAGTTTTGCGATCGCGTGGACTCTGCGACATTCCAAAAAAGTGCTGATTTCCAAGCACTAGGTGGATTTGTACGGCGCTGCTGAGGCCTAATTAAAATTTATTGTTAAAAATGCAGCAGAGCTTGGGCTGGGGATCGGGCCAGTGAGTGCTTTTCTTCTACCTATAAAGTTAGAAGCTTATCTTTATTTTAAGTTAAATTTTCTATCCCGTGACACATTTATTAAATATAATGTATTTGTTGTGAACTTTTTGCGATAAGATTATCGGCTAAAATCATCCATAATATTGCGAATCATCTCCCTCTTGAGAAAGACGCATCTGTTGGCGATCCTAGCTAACCTAGAAAAGGTTACTACAAAAAGGCACTGTATTAAGTTCGGCAGTGTTAAGTTTTGCGAAATAAAGTTTTGCAAGCTGGTCGAAACCATGTATGGGTTGTTGAGGGCAATCGATATCACAGCCAATGTGTGAATTAGATCGCAAGTTGCGAAAACAACCGTGGTACGATTGTAGATATCAAGAGAAGAACTTGAATACAGAGTCTGTGAGGAAAAGAGATTATGAAACGCAATCTATTAGCCGCTACTTTTTTAATTGCTCCCTTAGTGTTAACAGGCCCGGCTCGCGCTGAAAATCCGGTTCACGTCGAACAGTTATTGTCAACCGGGCAATGTTTTAAGTGCGACTTGTCGGGAGCAGATTTAACGGGAGCTCATTTAATTGGTGCTGATTTGAGAGAAGCAAATTTGCAAGGAGCAAACCTATCTCAGGCAAACCTCGAAGGCGCTGACTTGACGGGTGCTGACTTGACGGGTGCTAACTTAACCAAAGTTTTCCTGACTAATGCCAGTTTAAATGACGCAAACCTCGATCGGGCAAATCTGACTGCGGCTATCATTAACACCGCTGACGTATCCGGCGCATCAATGGAAGATATGACCATCACTAATGCCAAAATCTACAATACCCAAATCGGCGTCGGCGGCAGCTACGACCAGTAAACTCGTTAAAAGAATGAAAACTGCCAATTTTCAGTTTAAAAACCCGGTTTCTGGGGAGAAACCGGGTTTTTAATTGATTCGCCGTATTTGGGCCCAGGTGCTAAATTAAAATTAGTATTGCTTTAATGCTGATAATCTTAATAAAGTTGTACAATACAGCCATGTCCAAACGACTCACCATTGCCCAAGCACAGCAGCAGCTTCCCAACCTACTTCAAGAACTCACCGATGGGCCGATCGCGATCGCTCAAGATGGTGTTCCCGTTATGGCGGCAATCAGCTACAACCATTTGATTGAACTCCTCGAAACCTTGGATATTCTCACCGATATTGAATTCGTTACCAAACTTCGCCAAAGCATCACCCAAGCAGGTGAAGGCAAAACCGTTTCCTGGGAAAATGCTAAAGCCAAACTGGGACTATGAAAGGCGAAGCAAATTCAATCGAATACGACATCCAACTTACGCCGTTGGCACTGGAAATGTTGGCGGAAGTCAAAGATAGATGAGAACAGGAGAAACTGCGCGATCGCATCGATAAACTCAAAATTGAACCAGAGAAGCAAGGCAAAGCGCTTATTGATAACTTATCGGGATTTCGCAGTATCCGAGCCGTTGGACAGCGCTATCGCATTGTTTACAAAGTCGAGCAAGATCGAGTTATGGTTGTTGTTGTAGGACTCGGGAGACGTAAAGATGGTGACAAAAAAGACATTTACTCCATCCTAGAAAAACTGTTAGATATATAACAGAATTACCTCCCAATCCATAAGTCCTGAGTTAGAAATGGGGCAACCTGTGTTGCCACACTCCTCCTACAACCCCAAATCCACCGCAATTCGGTGCGCGCAAGCAAACCCGGAAAACGCCACAGCATTTAAACCCTGTCCGGGAAACGTACTGTCCCCCACACAATACAAACCAGGCATAGAAGTTCGGTTAAACGGCATTCCCAGCAAACCCATTAGCTTCTGTCGCGGAATCGGCCCGTAAGTTCCATCTTCGCGCCCCAAAAAGCGGCGGTGAGAACGCGCTGTCCCAACTTCCATATAATCCAAACCGGCATCTAAACCGGGAAAAATCTTTTCTAATCTTTCAATAATTCTCCCTGCAGCCTCTTCCTTTTTCTCCTCGTATTCCTGCTGTGAAAGTCCTTCCCACTCTTCCATCCAACTCGAAGTAAAAGCGTGAACTATATGATATCCTGCGGGAGCTAAATCCGGGTCGAGCACCGTCGGAATTGACACCAAAACAGTTCCCTCCGGCGCTTCCATTTGGTTCCAATCTTCTAACAAAATGTGGTGGCAGGCACTACCAGCAGGGATTGTGCTGGCTTCCACTCCCAAATGCAAACTCAAGAAACTGGGGGCTTTTTGATAGCGCTGCTGCCATTTCTTTTCGCTAGCTGGCATCTCTTCAGCAGGCAGCAATTTCTCAAAAGTATCCCACCGCGTGGCGTTAGAAACTATGCGCTTTGCCCGGTAAACTTCGCCGGTTGCTAGCTCGACTCCGACAGCGCGGCCGTTTTCTGTAATAATTTTTTTAGCCTTAGCTTTGTATTGAATTTTCCCGCCGCATTTTTCTAATCCTTCGACTAATTTTTGCGCGATTTGACCGACTCCGCCTTTGGGATAATTGATGCCGCCGTAATGCCTGTCGGAAAATACCATTCCCGCATTAATCATCGGCGTCAAGTCGGCGGGTACTACAGACCAGTAGTAGCATTCCATGTCGATAAATTTCAGCAAAGTAGGGTCTTTTATGTAGCGCCGCGCAATGTCGCCAGTATTTTGAGGTAGATATTTTACTAATCCCAAACAGGCTAAAGGATTCTGAAAAAAGACTCGGACGAGATATCCGGGTTCTTCTAGGGATAGCAATTCCATGCCGTTGAGGCAGTTGAAGACGCTCCAGCATTCGCCGTAAAATTTGTGGATTCCTTCGCGTTCGTGAGGGAACCTGTCTGTTAATTCTTGCAAGTATTTGTCATAAGCTTGGGGAACTTCAAGTTCCAAGCCGCTGGGTAAGTGATAGTGAAGCTGTACGGGGTCGGGAATGGTTTCTAAGGTGACGTTGACTGCTTTCAGGGCGCGGGTGAGGAGGTTGGTGGTGCCGCGCTGTCCGAAACCAAAAATCATGGAGGCGCCGACATCGAATCTGTAGCCTTCTCGATCGAAATATCCAGCGCTACCCCCCGGAATTGTATAGCTTTCGAGCACTAAAACTTTGGCTTTCTTAGCGGCTAGCTGGGTGGCCGTCACGAGTCCGCCAATGCCGGAACCGATGACAATTACATCAAACTCTTGCTCTGTGGGGCGGGAGTTGGGAGAAAATAACTGGGATTGGGTAGGAGCTGACATTCGGTTAAAAATCTTAATATTTTTACAATTTTACAGTCGATCGCTCCCGAAGCAAGAAGTTCGGCAACGGATTATGTAGCGGCTGTAGCGGATGTAGCGGCTGTAAAGGATAGAAGGAAGAAAAATAAACTATTTATTTCCAATGCTCTTGGGCCCCATGCCCCTGCTTCAAAAAAAAATGCGGGAACAGTCTACCATTGCCGACTGCCCCCGTCTGCCGATCCTTTGAGAGGAGAACACTAAAAATTACTATAGCCTTGTTGCTAATTAATGTCAATACTATTAGAAAAATATTTCAATAAGCGGATCGAGGTCGATCGGCGAATGGGTTCTAACTGAATCTCTGGCTTGTATGCGCCATCAAGGATGTGATAAGTTGCACAGAGCGATCGATCGCCGGTTGGCGTTAGCTTTCGCGATCCGAAGGAAAGCGCTCGAAGAAGATCGATCGCACCGCATAAAATCCCTCAAACCTAGCAATCTCCCCAATTTCCTAATGTCCCTGCAACTGCGCGTTTACGTTCCTCCGCATCCGTTAATTAAACACTGGCTGGCTGTAGCCCGCGACGCCGCCACTCCCTCGGTACTTTTTCGTTCTGCGATGACAGAATTGGGAAGGTGGCTGGCTTACGAGGCGATTCGAGAATGGCTGCCGACAGTGGAAACCACAGTGCAAACGCCTTTGGCAGAATGTCCGGCGGTTTTTATCAACCCGGAAGCTCCGTTAGTTGTGGTACCGATTTTGCGGGCGGGTTTGGCACTGCTGGAAGGAATTCAGACGGTTGTACCGCTGGCTTCGGTTTACCACCTCGGCATGGCAAGAAATGAGGAGACGCTGGAACCGACTTGTTATTTGAACAAATTGCCGGCGCAGTTTATCCCCCAAACGCGGGTGATAATTAGCGAGCCGATGCTGGCGACTGGCGGGACGATTATAGCGACTATGCAGGAATTGACTGCGCGGGGAATTGACCCGAGCTTGATTCGGATTATCTCTGTGGTGGCTGCTCCTCCGGCTTTGAAGAGGCTGAGTGCAGAGTACCCGAGTTTGATGATTTACACGGCAACGATCGACGAAATAGTCAACGAACAGGGCTTTATTGTACCTGGTTTGGGAGATGCGGGCGATCGAACTTACGGCACGTAAACCAGTCAGTCAGTCAATTTTAGATTTTAGATTTTAGATTTTAGATTGACTCGACTGAGAAATCTGGGGGCTTGTAAGCGTCAGTCAATTTTAGATTTTAGATTTTAGATTTTAGATTGACTCGACTGATAAGTCAGGGAGACTTGTATGCCTTTGTGGGTGCGGTGAGTGGTTCCAGGAATCAGTTGCTCAAATATAGGGGGAAAAAGATGACAATCAAGCATCTAGGATACAAGCCCCCGAATTTATCTCGCGCAAGTCAATGCTTCAATTCTAAAATCTAAAATCTAAAATCTAAAATCTAAAATCGATTGACTCTGGTTTGGTAAAAGCAGGCACAGAGACAGTTAGAATCAAAAGTACAAGTCAAAAATAAATAGCGTTTAGCACTCATTGCCCGTGAAACTTGATTCTGTTCCGCCAAGCTTGTCTGCTTCTGACTCAGCAAACCTCAATTATGATTTGCCACAACAGGTACAACTGCAAATAAAAGAGGTTACTGAGATTTGTGCTGATTTAACCCCGGAGCCCGCTGAACTCTCAGTGACTGTAAATCCCGATATTTGTCAGGAACCAAAGAAACTGAAGCCCAAGCACTGGGCAATTTTTGCTTCGACTTTTGCAACTATTTTTTTAGCGGAAATTGGAGACAAAACTCAGCTCGCGATTTTGCTGATGACGGCTGAATCTCGAAATCCTTGGATCGTGTTTGCGGGTGCGGGTTCGGCTTTGATAGCAACCAGTTTGCTGGGGGTGTTGCTGGGAAGGTGGCTGGCTAGTCGGATTGCTCCGAGAACTTTGGAGAGAGCAGCAGGAGTGATTTTGCTGGCGATTTCGGCGGTTCTGCTGTGGGAAGTGTTGGGTTAATTGTCTGCCTTGTCGGTAAGTCGTAGATTTCTACAATAGCTAACTAAGAACTAAAAAAACATGGACTGGCAACTTTTGGGAATCAGTTTTATTACAGTGTTTTTGTCAGAATTGGGAGACAAAAGTCAATTAGCTGCGATCGCCCTGGGCAGCAGTTGTAACTCGCCGCGGGCTGTATTTTTTGGTACGGCGTCGGCGCTGTTGCTGGCGAGTTTAATCGGCGTGGGCATTGGCTTGGGCACGGCAGAGGTGTTGCCGGAGAGACTGGTAAAGGGACTCGCGGCGATCGGATTTGCGGTAATGGGTTTGCGCCTGCTGTGGCCAAAAGCAGATTTACCGGAAGCATCCGAGTAGGGCAGTCGATTTTAGATTTTAGATTTTAGATTTTAGATTTTAGATTTACTCTACAGATGAATCTGGGAGTTTAAACAAGAGTCTAAAATTTTGCTTTCTCCACGGGAGGAGTTCGCAAGTATCCGTTTTTGCGCTGGTTCAGGAAACTTGACCGTATAGTTGTATCAAATCAGTTAGCATCGGAGATTATTCATATCTCTCCGATCTTCATCTGCGTAAATGGGCGTCAATACATTGTCATCTGCGGCCCAAGAAATTCTCTTTTTTTGAACCGCAGATAAGGGCAGATAAACACAGATTAACGCTGATGAATATCAAATCCGGTGTTTACGATCGCGTTAAAATTTAAACAATTAGCGGGGGGCGTGAATTCACGCCCCCCGCTGCTGGTTGAGTTGTTTTTCTTAACTCAACATCTGAGCATTGTGTCGATTAAACTTGGTTTTGGTAGCACCAGCCCAGCAGCGTACCGGCGACAGCCAACTTCAGCGCTTCCAAGGCAAAATAGCCTTGGTGCAGTAGATTCATCCCGGCGGGGACTTCTGCTGCGGAATCGAACAGATTTAGCTGCAGTCCCAAGGCGCTCATTTGGGGTGTCAGGGCGTAGGTGTCAATCAGGGCGATCGTCAGAAGTACCAATGATAATAAAATTGCTGTGCGGCTGCGCTTGCCGAAGTCACCGACTAAATTGCTCAAAACCATCAAACCCGTTGCCACCACGCCCGCACAGATTAACTCAACGCGGTTGAATCCCCAGAACATTAAATTGCCGGCTGTTGCAAACTCCGGTGATGTCGTCATGCCAGATACGTAGAGACTGGGCATAATTACTAGATCCAAAATCAGGCTAACGCTGAGCCAGAAAATTAGAGCCACCATGACAATTGCTTGCCAGCGCGGTTTGATTGATTCCACTCTTGATGTTGTAATAGCTGTCATATAATTGAGCCTCTAAAATTTTCTTCTGCCTTTTCTAGAGTTTAACTAACTTTTTTATAAAATCGTGTTAAGTATTTTTAAATTAATGGTAAGTTTTGTGTAACAGACGCTGAAGAATTGTTAAGCTCCCTTATGTTTGTCCTCACCTCGGTTAATTAATACTAATTCGGAAAAGTACGGAATAAATTAATAATTACTCACAGGACTTATGCACTGCGACCAAAGACATCGGTTTTTGAACCTGATTAAAGGTCATAACGTATTTTTTTCATAAAAAAACCAAGTTTCTGTGTCCATAAATAACTCCTAATTTAAGTGTATATGCCTAAATTTCAATTATCCTCTTGGTTCCCCCGTCTCCCCCCTCAAGTCTGGATTCTGGCCGCCGGCAGATTCCTCTCCCAAAGCGGCACCGGTTTTACTTTATTTTACGCGCCGATATTTTTTGTCGATCGCGTCGGTTTATCTGCTACTGCTGTTGGGATTGGTTTGGGTAGCGGTTCAGTTTCAGGAATATTGGGCAGAATTTTGGGCGGTTCTTTTTGCGATTCCAAATTTTGGGGCAGGCGGCGAACTTTACTGCTGGCGACAATAATAGCGGCGGCTGCTTCTTTTGTACTGGCGGCGACGAATGATTTCCCAGGCTTAATTGCGGGCAATTTACTGATGGGTTTGGGTGTGGGTTTGTATTGGCCTCCAACCGAGACGATGGTGGCGGATTTAACTGAGGGCGAACAGCGACAGGAGGCTTTTGCTTTGACGCGGCTTGCTGATAATTTGGGTTTGCAAGTTGGGATTATTTTGGGGGGTTTGTTGATTGCTGTAACGGGTAATTATCGATCGCTCTTTATTATTGATGGTATCTCGTTTTTAGTGCTGTTTGCGGTAGTTGCGATCGCGATCTCCGAAACCTACAAACCAGTTAATTCAACGGATATAGGCAAAAAAAGTCTAAAAAATGGCTGGATGGTGGCGCTGAGCGATCGCAGTCTTCTAGTTTATGCTTTAGTAAATACTCTGTTCACACTATATATTTCCCAAATCCAAACCACAATGCCGCTGTACTTTAGCAAGTTTGTCGCGGTGGGGACATCGGGAAAAGGCTTTTCTACAGGTACAATTACGGTTTTGTTTGCTTTTAGCACGTTTTTAACTGTGGCTTTGCAACTGCCGGTTGTTAAAGCTTTGAAGCGGTTTTCCCATCCGAAAGCTTTGATGATTTCTGCGCTGCTGTGGGGAATGGGATTTATTGCGATCGGCTTGACGGGAATGGCTGCAATTGGCAATCTATTTTTAGCTGTTTTAGGCTTGAGTTTGTTGTCGGTGGCGACTGTTGCTTATACGCCTTTTGCTTCGGCTTTGGTGGTGGATTTAGCGCCGGAGTCTTTGCGGGGCGTGTATTTGGCGGTTAATTCTCAGTGTTGGGCGATCGGCTATTTAATCGGGCCGCCCCTGGGCGGTGTGGCTTTGGATAGAGGTAAATGGGCGGCGGATAATTTTTGGTTGGGTTTGGCTTTGAGTGTGATTGCGGCTGTGGTTATTTTGCAAAAGCTCGATCGAATGTTGAAAAATAGCAGTCATTAGTTATTAGTCATTAGTCATTAGTTAGTAGTCATTAGTCATTTGTTGCTGCTACCAATGCCCAATAACCAATAACTAATGCCCAATAACCAATAACTAATTTATTTTCGTCGATCGCCTAATTTGCGGTAAACTTCTCTTAAATCAACTTGATGGTGAGCCAAAGCAACCAAAGCGTGATAAAATAAATCGGCAACTTCCCCAGCAATCCCCTCTTTGTCGTCATCTTTGCAAGCCATCACAACTTCCGCCGACTCTTCGCCAATTTTCTTGAGAATCTTGTTGTCGCCGCCCTCGAACAACTTGCAAGTATAAGAACTTTCGTTAGGATGGTCGCGCCGATCGCAAATTACCTCAAATAATTGAGATAACATATCCCCTGGCGGCGGTGAAATTTCCCCGTCAACTTGGTGAAAACAACTTCTTTCTCCGGTGTGACAAGCAATATCTCCGACTTGTTCGACTGTCACCAGCAAAGCATCGCTATCGCAGTCGTAACGCAGCCCTTTGACATTTTGAATGTGTCCCGAAGTCGCGCCTTTGGGCCACAATTCGGAACGAGAACGACTCCAGAACCAAGTTTGCCCGGTAGAGAGCGTTTTCTGCAGGGACTCCCGATTCATCCAGGCCATCATTAATACCGTACCGTCCAAATAATCTTGGACGATCGCAGGCACTAAACCGCGATCGTCGTAACGAATCTTTTCAATTGGGATCGATCGGCTCAAACTCGATAAATCAGTAGTAGACATAATTTTATTTCAACTTGGTAATATAGATTAACGCTTTCCTGTCGGATATTTTTTTTATTAACCGCAGAGAACGCAGAGGACGCTGAGGAAGAGAAGAGAGGAGATTGAGGAAGTGATGGACAAATTGTCAAGAACTATTTTACAAAAAATTACATTTTAGGGCGATTCCCTACGGGATAGCTTCGCTTCACGGTGCTAGTGCGACAAAGCCTAAAAAACCCAAGCTAGTATTGCTACTCATTGGTTTGTACCCTAAAATCTACTAGAATAGTTTCCTTGAATCGACCTAACCTTTATGTTGAACTGGCTATAAAATTATTCTACCAACAACAGACGTTCACTAAGGAGAAAACATTGGTTTCCACAACCTTGAAAACGACCAAATCAGAAGAAATTTTCGCAGCAGCCCAGAAGTTGATGCCAGGTGGCGTCAGTTCCCCCGTGCGCGCCTTCAAATCCGTGGGCGGACAGCCCATCGTCTTTGACAGGGTAAAAGGAGCCTACATTTGGGATGTTGACGAAAACCAATACATTGACTATGTAGGCACTTGGGGCCCTGCTATCTGCGGCCACGCCCACCCGGAAGTCATCAAAGCTTTGCACGAATCTTTAGAAAAAGGTACGAGTTTCGGGGCACCGTCGCTGTTGGAAAACGTACTCGCCGAAATGGTCATCGATGCCGTTCCCAGCATTGAAATGGTGCGATTTGTCAACTCCGGCACCGAAGCCTGTATGGCAGTTTTGCGGCTGATGCGAGCTTTCACCGGACGCGATAAATTGATTAAATTTGAAGGCTGCTATCACGGGCACGCCGATATGTTCTTGGTAAAAGCCGGTTCTGGCGTCGCAACTCTGGGCCTTCCCGACTCTCCGGGCGTCCCGAAATCCGTTACCGCCAACACCCTCAACGCTCCCTACAATGACTTAGAAGCAGTCAAAGCTTTATTTGCCGAAAATCCCGGCGAGATAGCAGGCGTAATTCTCGAACCAGTGGTGGGGAATGCCGGTTTTATTACGCCGGATGCAGGTTTTCTCGAAGGTTTGCGGGAAATTACTAAAGATAACGGTGCTTTGTTGGTTTTTGATGAAGTAATGACTGGTTTCCGCATCGCCTACGGCGGAGCTCAGGAAAGATTCGGTGTCACCCCGGATTTGACTACTTTGGGTAAAGTTATCGGTGGCGGTTTGCCGGTGGGAGCTTACGGGGGAAGGCGGGATATTATGGGGATGGTGGCTCCTGCTGGGCCGATGTATCAAGCGGGTACGCTTTCGGGAAATCCTTTGGCGATGACTGCTGGGATTAAGACTTTGGAATTGCTGCAAAAACCAGGCACTTACGAACAGTTGGATAAGATTACTAAAAAACTGTCTGACGGATTGCTAAAAATTGCTAAGGAAGCCGGACACGCTGTTTGGGGCGGGCAAATTAGCGGGATGTTTGGCTTGTTTTTTGCGGCTGGCCCGGTTCACAATTACGAGGATGCGAAGAAGTCGGATTTGACGAAGTTCAGCCGCTTTCACCGGGGAATGTTGGAGCACGGAATTTATCTTGCTCCTTCGCAGTTTGAGGCGGGATTTACTTCTTTGGCTCATACTGAGGAAGATGTCGATCGAACTTTGGCGGCAGCGCGTGAAGTGATGGCAAGTATTTAACGTGTGTAGTAAGGATGTTCGTCCTTAAAACTCAGGAATAAATCATTAAAGTCCTTGCTGTTTTTTGGCAGTAAGGACTTTAATTGTTAACTGTTTTATCAAATAAAGTCCTGAATCATGCAGACTATTCAAGACTACCTCTCAATCATGTTTACAGGCTTTTTTAGTAAATTTTCACGCGGTAATTTCAGCTTAATGGTGTGAGGAAATTAAAAATTAGTAATTATAGGCTCTCTCTACTTTGCGGTAGCAATCCCTAACTTAGCTCCCTTAATTCGGCGTAATCGATCCATAACTTCCACAACATTTCCGTGATTGACGCTTTTATCCGCATTCAACACAATTAAGGAGTTCTGATTAGAACCCATCGCCTGTCGCACCGTAGTCTCAATCTGGTCTAAGTTGACTGACTTTTTATCAACCATTAATTTTCCCCCAGCATCAATGGTGACGGTAATTTTAGCAGGCGAGTCCTGAACTTGAGAGGTTGATGCTTTCGGTAAATTTACGGGTAGACCCTCGGATTTGGATAAAGACAGGGAGGAAACAATTAAAAATGTCAATATGGCGAAGACCACATCAATCATTGGCACGATGTTAATCTGGGGAATACTATCAGGTTCATCGGGTAGGCGCATAGTTAGATTCTCTTGGTAGTTTTTCGTAGCGGTGACGGTACAATAACTCTAGCTGGCCTCCGGCTTCCTGAATAAAAGCAATCTGCTGTAAGTAAAACCCGCGAAACATATTGGCAAATAAGAGTGTAAAGATTGCCACAACTAACCCTATTGCCGTAGAAACGAGGGCTTCGCTAATCCCAGAAGTAACGCCTGCGGCATTGGTGCCCGTGGCATTCCCCAGTTTGAGGGAGGAAAAGGTGGTAATTAACCCCAAAACTGTTCCGAGCAACCCAAATAGTGGGGAAAGGCTGATAATGGTGTCAAATATTGTATTGAATCGCTTCAGGATGGGGATTTCTGCCTGAGCGCCACTCTCTAGGGCCAAACGAAATTCTTCGATGTTGGGCGAGTCTAATTCTAAAGCTTCTAAAAAAATCCGGGCCAGGGGCAAATCGCTGTTTACTTGTAACTTTTTGATGGCGGAATCGGGGTTTTGACTGTAAAGCTGTAGCACTTCTCGCACGACTCGCCGCTGCCGCCGATTTACCCTAAACCAAAAGGCAAGACGCTCTATGATCAGCGCGACTGCTGCGATTGAGGAGGCAAGTAGCGGCCAAGCAACAATGCCTGCGGCGCGAAAAATGTAAATGAAAGCATCCATTGATTTGTACTCTCGCTATCTCTGTTGGACGATCGCAAGCTGCCTAATGGTGCAATTAGCCCGATCGAAGGCTGGTAGAGTTTCTGCGTCAAGTCGGCACAATTGATTCAGACGGAGAATTATTTCACTCAAGCGCGATCGCAAGCGCGATCGCACTACCTGTATGTGACTATCTTCGTCTGTACCCAAAATGCTCCTACTGCGATCTCGACCGATTTTTCTCCCAGTGCTTGCCTGCTAAAGATTTTCGTTAGGACTTGACAATAATCTTCAATAATTTAAAAGATTCTCAACTAGGTTTCCACAAAATTCAGTGTTTGTCAAGCCATCATCCAAAATTTAAAATAATATTTAGTTATTAGATATGTTTAAAATATTTAACTTAATTTATATAAAATCTTCTCTGAAAAGCTGGAGAATATTGAAATTTATTGGTAGATTACGGGCTAAAGTATTGTATTTAAGGCATTGTGGAACCTTGCCCTGCCAGAATCAGAACATTGACAGCAACCACGAGAGCGACGTAGGCGCACCCAAAGGAAATGCTGATTGGTAGTGTCTACTTGCTATATCAAAATAAAATAATGAAAATTAATTGCAAGAGTCTTGAACAGGGTGACAGTCTTCTTATAGGATGGGTAGGTTCATCATTGATAGCAAGCTCAACCCGCAGTTAGTAGCTTGTTTCGGGTGATGTCGGGGAGCCAGCGAGGATGTTGCCATCCATAAAGGAGAGTGAGAAGGCATGAGTTTTTCAAATATTTCGGCGACGCAAAGACAACAACAAGAAGAAGCTCTCAAAAAAGTTCTGGCGATCAGTCTGTTAGCCTCAACCTTGCTGCACGGTGTCGCGCTGCCGTTGAGCCTCAAGTTCGTCAAACCTGCTGAATTTGAAGAGGATGCAATTGAAATTGTTGTGCTTGATGAGCCTAAAGTAGAGGAAACCAAGCCAGAGCAGACTATTCCAGAAAAGGCATCTCCCCCGCCTGAGACGTTCAAACCAGAACCGCCACCAGAGCCAACTCCCGCAGAGGAGCCACCGGTAGCGGCAACGCCACCGCCGATTCCAGAGGAGCCACCGGTAGCGGTAACGCCACCGCCGATTCCAGAGGAGCCACCCGTAGCGGTAACGCCACCGCCGATTCCAGAGGAGCCACCCGTAGCGGTAACGCCACCGCCGATTCCAGAGGAGCCACCCGTAGCGGTAACGCCACCGCCGATTCCAGAGGAGCAGCCAGTAGCGGTAACGCCACCGCCGATTCCAGAGGAGCCTTCCCCCGCACCTCAACAGGATTTCAGTTCGCCAGAAACTCCTAAAACCCCGATCGCCCAGGAACCCGAAACCCCCTCGCCCGATCCTCCAAAAATTGATAGCCCCAGCCCAACGGCGAGCCAGGAACCCCCTCCGAGCGAACCACCCGTTGCTGCCTCCCGCCCCAAGGGCGCTGCGAGTCTCCCAGACTTTACAAAAGATGCTGGAAATCCCAACTCCTCAGACAGCCCTGAAAAAAATAACCCGCTCTCGTCATCTGCTTCGGCGGGTAGCGGGGAGCCTTCTTCAGAGCCATTAAATCCTTCTTCCGGGCCCATACAGCGATCGCCCGGGGCTGGCTCGCCAGTCACAGCTACTAGGCCAGGAGGCGGTAGTAACTCTGGAAATGCGATCGGGGATGTAGGAAACCTCCCCTCCTCTGATAGCCCCGGAGCAAGTGCGTCGAACTCACCCTCCGGGGCCAGCGAAAATGGCAACATACCTTCTGATGAGCCATTTGCGACTGGTTCGGGGCGATCGCCCCGAAGGCCTGCGGCTGGCTCACCAGTCACCGCCACCAGGCCAGGAGGCGGTGGCAATTCGGGAAGTGCGATCGGGGATTTAGGAAACCTCCCCTCCTCTGGTAGCCCCGGAGGAAGTGCATCGAACTCATCACCCGGTGGAGGTGGAAATGGCGGCGGGGGTTCGTCACAGCCATTTGGCAACGGTTCCGGGCCAATGCCAAAACCGACAAATCCAGGCAGAGGGGGGAGCCCTTCGCGCCCTCCGGGCGCGCCTCTGGGCACTTGCATTAGTGGCTGCGGTAAACCTGAATATCCGATCGCAGCCAGAGAAGAAGGGCGCCAAGGCCAAGTGGAACTCATTTGTGACATTGACCCCAACGGTAAGACATCCAACATCAAGATATTGACTCCTAGCAAATACAACGACTTGAATCGCGCAGCGATGAAACAAGTACAAGAAAGGAAATATGCCCCATCAGAGAGTGGCATTCAAGGAGAAAGAATAGTCATTATCTTCCAGCTCACTGACTAGGGATTTTTTTGAGACTATAGCAATTTGGCTGGGAATTCTATAGCACCGTCCAAGGAATAGCAAAGTTAAAAGTTGAATTTTTTGTGAATTATGAATTTGGGAATGTCGTCAGCAATATTAAGTAAACTTCAGCGAGTTGGACTCGCTCTATTACTTGGTTCCAACTTGGGAATGGCGTTGTTGTTTGCCAACCCTGAAAGCGCAATAGCAGGAGTAATTACTTTACCCGATGGCGGACGTTGCGAGGGAGAATTGAGTGAGGGAAAACTCAGCGGCCCCGGCAGTTGTCAATATGCCAACGGCGATCGCTACGAAGGCTCTTTTCTCAACGGCAAACCTCACGGTAAGGGCACCTACAGCTTTAAAGAAGAAGGTCGATATTTAGGAGAATTTGCCGAGGGAGAATTCAACGGTCAAGGTGTCCGCGAATTTGCTAACGGCAACCGCTACGAAGGTACTTTTAAAAACGGTGAGTTCGACGGTACAGGCATTTTTACATCAACTAACGGCATTCGTTACGAAGGCTCTTTTACGAGTGGTTCTCCCAGCGGTCGCGGGGCTTTTACGTTCAGTAACGGCACTCGTTGCGAAGGAGATATTAAAGAAGGAAAAGTTAACGGCAAAGGCGTCTGTCAATATGCTAATAAGAACCGCTACGAAGGAGAGTTGCTGAATAACGTGCCTCACGGACAGGGAATTTATACGTTTGCTGAAGGAGGCCGTTATGAGGGGCAATTTAGTGAAGGGCAGTTTCACGGTAAAGGGGTTCGCGAATATCCGAACGGCAACCGCTATGAAGGAGAGTTTGTCAAGGGCAACACTCAAGGTCAGGGATTGTTTACTTTTAAAGAAGGGGGACGCTATCAAGGGCTGTTTGACAATGGAGAATTTAGTGGTGAAGGTGTCCGTGAGTTCGCCAATGGAGATAGCTATAAAGGCATTTTTGTCAAGGGTAAAATGAGCGGGAAAGGAGTTTACACTTTTAAGAATGGCGATCGCTGCGAAGGCGAATTTAGCGAGGGTCAGTTCAACGGCAAAGGTACCTGCATTTACGCCAATGGCGATCGCTATCAAGGTGAATTCCTCAACGGGCAAAAACACGGGCAAGGTTCGTACATCTATGCAGACGGAACGAAGGTAGAGGGAAATTGGCAACAGGGGCAGCTTAAAAAATAACCTTATAATATCATGTCCTCACGATTGACCATAATATCCCGGCCGGGCGGGTTTTTGAGATTGCCAATTATTGGCAGATATTGGCAGGTTTACCCGCCCCTACCTGATTTCGGGCGAATCGACCGGACATGATATAACTCACACTTTGCACCATTGTCAGCAACAGGCTTTCCGGCCTGTTCCACAAGAAATTTTATCTTTTGTGGAACAGGCATCTTGACTGTTCATAAAAGGCTAATTGAGAATGGTGCAATATCTCAGTTATATCGTTTCCGGTTGCATCGGAATGATTTAACCGCAGAGGGCGCTCCAGAACGCAGAGGGAGAGAATACAGAGATGAATAATTCCGATGCAACCGGATTTGATATTATAACCTATTTCTCCTTACTTGTTTACCCCCCTACTCACCAATGACATTAATGGGCTTTATAGCCGGCACACCGGCGTTTTATAGCGCTTTTCAATTTGGTGTAGGGGAGGAGTTTTAATACCACATCCGATTTACAGAGAGTGTTTTTTCGGATTTTCTGGAGTTCTCACAGAAGTGTTATTTTTTTTACTGCAGATGGACGCAGATAGACGTAGATAGGTTACGTTTTTGGGCAACGGATTTGGTATAAATTTCTCCCTTGTTCTCCATAAAAGGGATTTAAATCCTCGGCGTTTTGTTCCTGCAGCTTGTTAAAAAGGCTGCAACTTCTCAGTTTAACCCACCCTAGCCAATTAATTTCCAGTGTTTCTACAACTAAAAAAACAAGGCCGGCGGATTGTCTCGTTATTAATGAGTTTTATTTTAGTTTTGCTTCTAAATAATGGGGTTCAATCCTCGCCTCAAACCGACACTCAAATTCTTTGGGATACCTATGGAATTCCACACATTTACGGAGAAAATAGTAAAAGCCTTTTCTACGCTTTCGGGTGGGCGCAGATGCAAAGTCACGGTAATCTGATTTTGCGTCTTTACGGGCAAGCTCGCGGGCAAGCGGCGGAATTTTGGGGCGAAGATTATCTCGAATCCGATCGCTGGGTGCAAACTATGGGAATTCCTAATCGCGCCAATGCGTGGTATGAATCACAAAATCCCATTTTCCGCAACTATATCGATGCTTTTGTGGGCGGAATGAATGCCTATGCAAAAGAACACCCAGAGGCACTCGCCGCAGAATTAAAGGTAGCATTGCCCCTCAAACCAGTAGATGTATTGGCACACGCGCAGCGCGTCATCAATTTTACTTTTGTAGTCGATCCAGATCGCGTTGAAGATATCGCTGAAAATGATACTCCCAAAGGCTCTAATGGTTGGGCGATCGCTCCTTCCCGTTCTCAAAGCGGCAATGCCATGCTATTGGCAAATCCTCACCTTCCTTGGTCGGATTTATATTTATGGTACGAAGCACAACTGATTGCCCCAGAAATTAACGCTTACGGAGCGACTCTCGTCGGATTTCCTGTATTAACGATCGCCTTTAATGACAACTTGGGATGGACTCATACTGTCAACACTCACGATGGCTGGGATGCCTACGAATTGCCCCTCGCTAACGATGGCTATCGCTTCGATGGCGAAGTCCGAAAATTTGACAGGGAAGAAAAGGTTTTAAAAGTCAAAGAAAAGAATGGGAATTTGCGATCGGAACCTCTAGTAGTGCGGCGTTCTGTTCACGGGCCGATTATCACAGAAAAACAGGGCAAAGCGATCGCCCTGCGCGTTGTCGGACTCGATAAACCAGCAGCCCTTCAGCAGTGGTGGGATATGGCACGCTCAAAGAATTTTTCTGAATTTGAAACCGCTTTAAAGCGCTTGGAAATCCCCATGTTTACCGTCATGTATGCCGATCGCGAGGGGCATATCATGCACTTGTTTAACGGTCAAGTCCCCATTCGCAAAAAAGGAGATTTTAAATACTGGTCAGGCACGATTCCTGGCAATACTTCAGAGACTTTGTGGAGCAAAAATCATCCCTATGCGGATTTGCCGCGCGTTGTCGATCCGCCCAGCGGTTGGTTGCAAAATACCAACGATCCTCCTTGGACGACGACGTTTCCCAGTGCGATCGCACCGGATAATTATCCCGCCTACATGGCACCGCGCGGCCCGATGGACTTGCGATCGCAGCGATCGGCAAAAATGCTCTTAGAAGACGACAAAATCTCTTTTGAGGAACTCATTCAATACAAACATTCTACTCAGGTAGAACTCGCCGATCGCCTCCTCGACGATCTAATTCCCGTCGCACGGCAAGGCAGCGAAAAAGCGCGCCGCGCTGCGGAAGTTCTCGCCACTTGGGATCGCAAAGTCGATGCTGACAGTCGCGGTGCGGTGCTGTTTGCCTTTTGGAAAAAAGCGATGGATGACGATAAGTTATTCGCGAAACCTTGGCGCGAAGATGCGCCGCTAACGACGCCAGACGGGTTGGCAAATCCTGCGGAGGCGGTGCGGGTGCTGTCCGCGACAGCAACCAAAATTGAGGCGACTTATGGCGCGTTAGATGTCGCATGGGGCGAAGTCTTCCGATTGCCTGGGGAGGCGAATCTGCCGGCAAATGGAGCTGACGGTGCTTTGGGTGTATTTCGCTCAGTCTGGTTCGCTCCTGGGAAAGACGATCGCTTTCAAGCGGTTGCGGGCGATTCTTTTGTCGCTGCGATCGAGTTCTCTCTTCCGGTGAAAGCGATGGCGCTAAACAGTTACGGCAATGCCACTCAACCTGGTTCGCCCCACGCCGGCGATCGGTCGCAGCTCTTTGCTCGCAAGGAATTGCGCCCTGTATGGCGATCGCGATCGGAAATTGAAGCTCACCTGAGTTCGCGCCAGAAACTTTAGGAGAAGGAAGTTCGGCAACGGATTCTGTAACGGATGTAACGGATGTAACGGATGTAACTCACATCTGGCACCATTCTCGCTTAACAGGCTTTCCGGCCTGTTCCACAAAGAGTGAATTTTTTTGTGGAACAGGCCGGAAAGCCTGTTCCTAAACAAGTAATTGAGAATGGTGCAACATCTCAGATGTAACGGATGTCAGGAAGAAGGAAGAAGGAAGAGGTAAGAAGTTAAAAGACCTCTCTCGGTTTTCCCTTTAGCCATCGGGCAACTGTCGGCAAGCATACCCACCGACTGCAACGAGCAATAAGCCCAGCGAGGAGATAGCGTATAACAAAGCCATGCCAGCACCGGCACCTGTCCCCAGAATTGGGCCGAAAATAGTTGCTAAAAAACCGGACGGTTGCATGGCGGGCTCAAAAACGCGATCGGCAAGTGGGCCTGCGATCAATAAACCGATCGCTGAGGCCAATTGCACGATGACTGCTCTGGTAGCAAAAACGCGCCCCTGTACTTCTGGTGCGACTTTCGCCAACCACATCGCTTCGTTGGAACTGCCGAGGATGGGGAAATTGAAAGACGAACAAAATTGAGCGGGAATCCAGATGGAAAGCGCTTGGCCGAAACCAAAGACTATTTTACTCAAGCCCGCGCCTGCCATGCCGAGCAGAAAGCCCCGGATGCGGCGTCTGGGCCCGCCCCAAATACTGACGATCGATGCTCCTAAAACGCCGCCGGCGCCTGCGGCTGAAAGGATAGTACCGAGGATTCTGGCATTGTTGCCGGTGCGTGCCAGAATCATCGGTGAGTAGAGGGCCGCGCCGATGTCGTGAGCGAACCAGAATAGCGAAACGGACACCAGCAAGGCAAGCAGGCTGGGACGCTGGACGATGTAGCGGAATCCGAAGCTGAGTTCTTGGAATAGGTGAAAGCGAGTCTGCTGGGGATTGGAAGCGATATTGCTCCGCAACGCTGGCGCGATCGCGGGCTGTGGTATTTTGACGGATACTAGGGTGGCGATCGCGATTGTAAAAGTTGCCAGGTCGATCGTAAAAATCCCGCCGGGCCCGATCGCAGAATACAGAATCCCCGCCAGCGTCGGGGCAACAATACCCGCACCGTAATTTGCCAGAAAGCTTAAACTGCTAGCGCGGCTGTAATGCTTTTCGGGCATCATTGTGGCGATCGCTGCTGAGTAAGCTAACTGCTGAATTTGGTCAAAAATTCCGTTAACCGCAGCCGCTACATATATATGCCATATTTGCAGGTTTTGGCTGATATAAAGTAATAGGATAGCGAGCGTTAACAAAGCTGAAACCGCATCACCTATTCCCATCAAAAATTTTCGATTCCAGCGATCGACGAGAATGCCAGCAACGGGAGCGAGCAAAATGCGCGGCAATTGAGTAAAAAACATCAACAAAGCCAAAGCCGTCGCTTGACTGGTGGACTCCCAAATCCAAATAGTCAGCGCAAACCCGGACATAGCGCTGCCAATCATCGAAGCAGTTTGTCCGAGCCAGAGTTGAATAAATTTTTGCATAAAATACGCGATTGAGAGGATTTAAAATTAAGAAAATCGGGGTTTTTAGGCAGGAGAATCACCGAAAGCATCCAGGATACCCGCCACGCGATCGATCCGTCCAGAAATAAAAAACCTGTCTCGGATGAAACTTGCCGAACGTATTTATCTCGCGCAAGCCAATCCTTCAATGCTTCAATCTAAAATCTAAAATCGCGCAATCGATTGACACCCGCATCAAACCGCACCCCGCTCTCATTAAAACCAAGGCCATTGCTGGCTAAGGGGAGATAATTCTTCATATTGCTCTCTCGCCTCCTTGCGGTAAAATTTCGCCAAATGCCGCTGCCGCCACATCATTACGCCCGTAACAAACAGTACGATCGCTCCTAATCCTGCGATCGCGTGTATCAGCCGCAGGTAAATTCCGCCATAGCTGCCAATATGTAGCGGATAAAGCGAGTTGAGAATTCGATTTGCTACCGAAGCTGAATTTACACTGTCAGCCTGCAATATTTCGCCACTGTATTGGTCGAGATAAATGGTGCTAACCCCGTTTGGGTGTGGATCGTTTGGAAATTTTTTCCGTACTTTAAAAATGCCTTCTGGCGTCAAAGGCAGAGAAATAAAAGTGGTTTTCGCTTCCGGCCAAACGGTATTAGCTTGGTGTAAGATTTCGTCAAGGTTTTGCCTCGAACTGTTAGAGTGGGGATGAGAATTCAAGGCGGGCTGTGGCTTTTCATTGGTTAGCCAATACAATGTCGATTCAACCGGCGCGTAAAAAATTATCGCTGTGCCTGTAGCGGAGATGAGTATGAGAAAAGCGACCGATACAATGCCAGAAACGTTATGTAAATCAAATACAGTCCGCTGCCAGTGAGCTTTCCAATTAATAGAAAATCCGCGAGCCAAATTGCGCCAACCAGTCCACAATACCAAACCACTAAAAGTTAGGCATAGCATTACTATACCGCAAATTCCGACAAAAATATGACCTAATTCTCCTCCCGCTAATTCTGCGTGTAACGTAAAAACCAAACCTGTAAAAGTTTCTTTCCAAAGGCGCGCACCCTTAATTTCTCCGCTGTAAGGATTGACATAAACGCTAACTACTTCCTCACTCTTTGACAGCATCGAAACTTTGCAAACTTCCTTCGCTTTTCGGGGCAGCAAGATACTAAGAGATTGATTTTGCGGATAAGCTTTTTCGACAATATGCAGGACATTTTCCAGCGGTATCCGTTCGGCTTGAGGAATTACTTGCAGGAGTTGGGGATTAAACAACCGCTCGATTTCAGGCCCGAAAACCAGCAAGCTGCCCGTTAAAGCAATTACTGCTAGAAATATTCCTACCACTAATCCCAAATACAAGTGGAGTTTGAATGCAAGTTTGCGGAACTTCATCTCGAAATTTTCCTCAAAGCCGTTAACTGTTATCATTCAAGTCCGTTAGTGGGCCCGCGAGTCCGCCAGGGGTTGAAACCCCTGTCTAATAGCTAAAGTCCTCTTGCATAGGACTAATGATACTAAATCCGGGTTACTCACCCCCTTTTTGAACTGGCGCAGCTCATTTTTCCCACTCTCCCCCTCTCCAGCAATAAAGGGGTTTTTAACCCGGATTTGGTATGAGTCCTTCAGTCCTCTGAAGCGAGGACTGTCTTCTTTGAGGCAGGGGTTTAAACCCCTGCCGGACTGTCGGTTTGACGTTAAATTGACACCAATGGGTTCTTGAAGTGTCCCTACGAGGGATATTGAATCTACCTCATAAACCTGCAATCTGCTGTAATTACCAGTTAAGGCGGTAATTAACACTGAGAGTTAAACCTCTGCCTGCATAATTAGAGCTGTCCACGCCAAATCCAGCTAAGTATTGGGAGATCACGGGAAAATATTGATTATTCAATAAATTCTCGACTTTGATTTGTAGCAGCCCAGAGCCAATTTTAACCGCGCTGACGTAATCCAGTGTGAGATAGCTGCTGATCGGGCCGCCATCCGAGCCGTCTTTGAAGGCTCGATCGCGATTTCCAGAATATAATAACTGTAACCGATTGTTCCATCCCGGCAAAGTTTCGTTTTGAACATAAGCTGTTAGCTTGAGGGGTGGAATTCTGCTGCTATCGAGGGCGATGTAACGGTTGTCCTCCTCATATTCGCCATGAAGATAGGTAGCAGTCCCGCCGATCGACCATGCTCGTCCAGGTTGCCAATCCACAGTCCCTTCTAAGCCGTAAATGCGTTCTGGGGCGCGGATTAGTTCCAGGCGACCTGTGTTGCCAACTGGTTGAAAATTGATTCCTAGATCGGAGGTATTGTAAAAAGCGGCAAGCGACATTTGCACGGATTGCCAGCCTCCTCGAATGCCAATTTCGTAGTTGTTGACTTTTTGGGGTTGAGTTACTTCTAACGAAGATTCAATTCCGACAAAATTGTCGGGGGGTTCGCGGAGGATGCGGCCGAAATCGGGAACTGAGAAACCTTGAGAAAAGTTGCCAAATACGCTGAAGTTGTCATTGATTTTATAGACAGCTCCTGTATTAAATAGGGTGGCGTTAAATTTGCGATCGCCTCCTTCGATCTGGCGATCGTTAAAAGTGGTATAGTCATTGACGTTTAACCCGACGCGTTCGTGACGTATCCCCCCACTTAGAATGACGATATCGTCAATATTCCATTCCACTTGACCGAAAAAGCCAAGGCTGTCGTAAGTGTAAGGAGGGACGAAAGGACGATCGGAGATTTTCCGGTAAACCCGGCCACCACTTGCGTCAAATCTCTCTGGGTCGTACAGGTCGAAACGCTGTTTGCTATCTTCAGTAACATAGTCAGAACCCCAAGTTAATCGAAGATTTTCGGCACGGGATAAAGGAGTGGTGACCGCAAGCCTTCCTCCTATCTGTTCGTTCTCGGCTCGCGAACGAGCAACGCCGACAAACGGGCCAAAAAAATCGGACGTGCGCAAATCAGAGGGAATACTTACATTGGAATTCGTTCGATAGTAAATTTGACTTTGAAGGCTGCTGCCAAAAAGGTTTTGGTTGGTGTAACTTAGGTTGATCTGTGTACTTTTATTTCCCGGTGTTTCCCCGTCAATATCCAAATCTCCGGTTCCGATGGCGCGGGCTTTTTGCCGTCCTTCCCGGTCGTCAACACTAGGGTCGGGAATCACATTGGGATCTTGAGTTTCCCGATAGTGATTGACAGTTAGTTGCAGCCGCTGGTTGGTGTCCAAATCTACCCCGACTTTGCCCATCACGTTGAAGAGGGTGCTGCTATCTCCGCCGAGTTCAAAATAGGGAATGCGCGAGCCTTTGGCATCGTAAAAAGCTCCACTTCTAGAGAGCGAGACAGTGCCCGTCAGATCGACATTGCCCGATCGCCCAGAAACAGTCTGCTGAGCGTTAAAGCTTAGAGCATCATCCGTGTTTGTTAAACCGCTACTGACGCCAACTTCAGTAACAGCAGTTAGCCTTTCCTCAGTTGGCCGGCGAGTAATAATATTAACCACGCCACCTGTAGCCTGAGCGCCGTAGATTGCTGTAGACCCCCGCACTACTTCAATGCGTTCGATCGCGCTGGGATCGATGTTTCTAAATTCTCTGCCAAACGATTGAAGATTGGTCGTTTGTGGCACACCGTCAATCAGAACGGAAACGTCCCTACCCCGCAAAGTTTGTCCATAAGTGGCAGTAAGTTGAGTCGGGGGCGCAAAACCGGGAACCTGATTTGCCAGAGCTTCCCCGACATTTCTCGATTGCCCTACCTGCTGCTGAAGTTCTTCGGAGTCTACCACCGTTATTGAGCGCGGCACGTTGGTCACTCTTTGAGCAGTTCGTGTTGCAGTGACGACGATTTCAATCGGGTCTCTCCCCGCCTGTGGCGTTGCGGGTGGCTGTGCTGTAGGCGGTAAGGGTTCTCCGGGTGTTCCTGGTGGCTGCGCTGTCGGCGGTAAGGGTTCTCCGGGTGTTCCTGGTGGCTGCGCTGTCGGCGGTAAGGGTTCTCCGGGTGTTCCTGGTGGCTGCGCTGTCGGCGGTAAAGGTTCTGCGGGTATCTCTACCTGCTGCCCTGTAGGTGGCAAGGGTGCTCCGGGTGTCCCCGGCCGCTGTGTTGTAGGAGCCGGTGCAGGCGGGCGAGCAGTCATCTGCGAGGTGGGTTTTAAGCTGAGAATCAGACCCGCAGCATTAGGAATCACCCGTGCCACTGGTTGACCCCTCTCGCCAACGACTTTGATTCGGATGCTGTTGTTATCTAAAGGAGTAACGGTGACAGAAGCAATTCCGGCTGCTGGCTTGTCTTGACGAAACTCATTTCCCCCCCGTAGTCGCAGTTGAGCGGTGATTACATCAGCTTGTAAAGTTTCGCCAAAGCTGGCGCTGAAAACTTGCAGGGGTCTTCCATCTTCAGTGTCTAGGATAATTTCAATGCCTTCTGACGTGGGGTTGAGGCGAACGCCCGTCACCTGCGCGATGTTGGAAGCGCACACCGGCCCAGCGACTACCGCAGACACGACTCCTGCCAGCCCAAGGCTATTTAATAATTTCTGCGATCTATTCATTACTCTTGAATCAACAATTAATGGAACTTCGGATATGTGGTTTGCGTTGCTTGCACAACAAAATGTGTGAGTGAGAGCGTTGCTGCTCTTCTCTGGCTCCTAAAACTGACCTGCGGAAGATCCGGCCCAGTTGTCGGGCGCGGTTCGATCCGATTCTCCCGTCGCTAGCGGCATTTCTCTGGGAACACAGCAGGCGCGTGAGGGCAAAAGCGTCAGTCCGGTGGCGCTCTGGACGATCGACCGCGGTTGGCACTTGCCTCGGTTAAAGGAAGTAGCCACTGGGTGCTTAATGAGAAAGTGCCTTAATTAGATAACAGAGCACTTGCATCTGTCAAGACTTAACTAATGAAAACTTATTGCATTTTAAGATAGGGGGTCTCACCCCTGTATCTAGTTATACACCACTTGTCTATTATGATTCATTGTGAGGGCTAGACAAACGACCGCCTAAAATGCTATGGCAAAAGTTAGAAAATATTGTCAGATAGGAAACCAGAGGAGTCAACAAAATTTATTAAAGACTCTTGACAATAAATCTCATCTAGCCTAGGATGCTTAAAGTCGATAGCCGTAAAGCCCCTGAAGCTGATATCGAAGCTGGCTCGGACTGAAATCCCGCCGGAGCCATTGCCGAACAGCCCGATCGACCACAAAACGTGAAAAGAAACGCTAATACCCGAATAGAAGACTCAAACGCGCTGATGGGAGACTCGTAACGTCCGAAAGCTATTCACAGAAAGTCTATGTGGAAAGAATTTGGCCCAACTGGTTGGCGTACTGCAAACAAGATTTATAGGTAAAAAGAATCGATGAGTGACGCAAGCATTAAGGGAAACCAACTCACCGAAAGTTGTACGAATTTAGTAGAACTCCTACAAAACAGAGCACTACACCAACCAGAGCAGAAATATACATTTCTGTTAGACGGAAAAACTGAAACCGCGAGTTTGACTTATCGAGAGTTAGACGCGATCGCCCGATCGCACGCCGCGCGACTTCAGACATTGGGAGTCACAGGCGAACGGGCCTTACTGCTTTTCCCGCCAGGATTGGACTATCTAGCCGCCTTTTTCGGATGCTTGTACGCCAAAGTTATCGCCGTTCCCCTCTATCCGCCGAAGCTGAAACGGAATTTAGCGAAAATTAGCGCGATCGCCAAAGACGCAGGAGCAACAGTTGCGATCGCACCCGCGCGACACCTGGAAAATTTAGAACAGCTATGCGAACAAGCACCGCAACTCAAAGGGCTGCAATGGCTGAGTGCAGAAGCGCTTTCCGATGACGGCGAAAAGTGGCAGCAGCCACCCATCCATCCCGACGAAGTAGCTTATCTTCAGTACACTTCCGGCTCAACCTCCACCCCGAAAGGCGTAATGGTGAGCCACGCCAACGTTTTGTACAACATCGAATACATTCACCGAGGCTTCGCTCACGATGCCGAAAGCGTCGCCGTAACGTGGCTTCCCCCCTTTCACGACATGGGGTTAATTGACGGATTGCTCAAACCTTTGTATCTGGGAATTCCCTGTTACTTCATGCCGCCAGCGGCGTTTATCCAGAACCCAATGTGCTGGTTGGAAGCGATTTCGCGCTACAAAGCTACCCACAGCGGCGGGCCAAATTTTGCTTACGACTTGTGCGCTAGCAAAATCAGCAAAATCTTGCTAGCACAATTTGAGGATGATTATTGTGGGGTGGGCGTCGGGCCTGCTGTGAAAATACACGGGACGGGCGGGACGCCCATCCCACAAAACAATCAAAATCATCCCGCTATTATGCAGCGCGAAATTTTGGGCGATGACCAAAAAACCCTGGATTTGAGTAGTTGGCGCGTGGCCTATAACGGCGCCGAACCCATCCACAAAGAAACCCTAGAAAGATTTACCAAAGCTTTTGAACCCTGCGGTTTTCAGGCGGATGCCTTTTGTCCTGCTTACGGAATGGCAGAAACCACGCTAAAAATTGCCACGGTTCGCAGCGGGGAAACACCAACTTTCTTACCTGTTGACGCAGGGGCGCTGGAAAACAATCAGATTGTAGAAGTTGTCGGAGACGAGGGGGGCGCGAGAACTTTAGTCGGCTGCGGTTTCCCTGAATTTGGCACTAAAGTTGCGATCGTCAATCCCGAATCTCTGACACAATGCCAGCCGCAAGAAGTCGGAGAAATTTGGGTAGCTGGCGAAACAGTTGCGCGAGGCTATTGGAATCGCCCAGAAGAGACAGAAAAAACCTTTCAAGCATATCTTTCAGATACGGGCGAAGGGCCATTTTTGCGAACAGGAGATTTAGGCTTTTTACGCGAGGGAGAACTGTTTATTACAGGGCGGCTTAAAGATTTAATTATCATCCGAGGTCGCAATCTTTACCCCCAAGATATAGAAAGAACGGCAGAGCGCAGCCATCCCAGTTTGCGGCAAGGGGCGATCGCGGCATTCTCGGTGGAAGTCGCAGGCGAAGAACAGCTCGTTATCGTGCCAGAATTACAATCTCGCAAAGCGCCGGATAATGCCGAGGAAATTATCAGCGCCATCCGCGAACGCATTGCGATCGAATATGAAGTCCAAGTTTATGGAGTAGTGCTGATAAAGCCCGGAAGCATTCCCAAAACCACCAGCGGTAAAATTCAACGTCGCGCCGCCTGTGCTGACTTTCTAGCTGACAAATTGGAAGTGGTCGCCAGTAGCGTTTTAGAGTTAGCTGATTCGGTGGAAATTGACGATCGACTAACGCGAGAAAATCTGCTGGCAGCCGACTTAGAAGAACGGCAGCCGCTCCTTGAAGCTTACCTTTGGCAGCAGGTAAACCGCCGGGTAATGAATTCCCCGGCTAATAGCCAAAGTCGGCCAAAGCCGATATCTTGCACCATTGTCAATAACGGGCAAGATGCCCGTTCCACAAAGAATGAGTTTTCTGGTGGAACAGGCATCATGCCTGTTCCCAAACAAGTAAATGAGAATGGTGGAACAGGCATCATGCCTGTTCCCAAACAAGTAAATGAGAATGGTGGAACAGGCATCATGCCTGTTCCCAAACAAGTAAATGAGAATGGTGGAACAGGCATCTTGCCTGTTCCTAAACAAGTAATTGAGAATGGTGCAATATCTGAGCTAAAGCCGACTGAAGAGGAATCTTCAATCCACTTCAGTGCCAGCGGGAAAACACAAAATATTATCGATCGACCCCTCAGCAGCTTTGGACTAGATTCTTTAAGAATTTTTGAGTTAAAAAATCAAATTGAGAGCGACTTGGGCGTTACTGTATCGGTTGCGGATTTGTTTGAGGATAGGAGCATTGCTCAACTGGCAGTGCAAATTCTAGAGCAACTGACAGGAAATACCAAAGCAGCCGTCCCAAAGCCAATTTCTCGATCGCAGCATCTTCCCCTGTCTTTTGCCCAAGAGCGCTTGTGGTTCTTCGACCAATTGGAACCCGGAAACCCATTCTACAACCTCTGCGGTGCAGTTCGGATCGCAGGACAGCTCAATGCAGAAACACTCAGGCAAAGTATTGAGAAAATTATCGAGCGACACGAGATTTTAAGAACTGCATTTGCTGGTGGGGAAAAAGAACAGAACCAAGTTATTTTAGAGTCAAAAAGTTTCCCATTGCCGCTGATAGATTTGAGCCATTGCTCCCCGGAGGAATGTGAAAAAGAAGCGCAAAAACTGTCGGCAGAAACAGCGCGATCGCCCTTTGATTTAACTCAAGCAAATCTGCTCCGTGCCAAACTTCTGCGCCTATCAGAAACAGAACATACCCTGCTCTTATCTGCCCACCATATCATTTTTGATGGGTTGTCTTTGGGCGTCTTTTTACGGGAACTAGCGGCATTTTATGAAGGTTTTGCTAATAAGAATTTAGCCTCGCTTCCCCCGCTGCCAATTCAGTATGCAGACTTTGCAACTTGGCAGCGCCAACAAATGCAGGGAGAAATATTAGAAACTCAACTTACTTACTGGAAGCAGCAGTTAAGTGGCAGCGCAGCGGTGCTAAATTTACCAACAGACTTTTCCCGTCCCGCTGTTCAAAGTTACAAGGGAGGCCGGCAATTATTTGAATTGCCTGAGCATTTAACCGAGGCAATTAGACAATTGAGCCGCAGTGAAAAAACCACTCCCTTTATGACATTGCTGGCAGCCTTCAAAACACTGCTTTACCGCTACACCGGGCAAGAAGATATCCTCGTCGGTTCGCCAATTGCCAGCCGAAACAGTAGCGAAACCGAATCATTAATTGGATTTTTTGTCAATACTTTAGTCCTGCGATCTGACTTAACCGGCAATCCCACTTTTCGAGAGTTGCTGAGTCGAGTGCGAGAGGTTGCATTAGGCGCTTACGCGCATCAAGATGTACCGTTTGAGAAGTTGGTAGAAGAATTGCAGCCGAACCGAGATTTAAGTCACTCGCCTTTATTTCAGGTGATGTTTGCCTTTCAAAATGCCTCTGAATTCGCCATAGAATTGCCTGGTTTAAGCCTGGACTGCCAACAGATTCACAGCGGCACAGCAAATTTCGATTTAACGCTGGAATTAGAAGCCACAGCAACAGGTATTAGAGGGTGGTTTGAATACAGCTTAGACTTATTTGAACCGACCACAATTGCGCGCATGGCAGGACACTTTCAGAACTTATTAGAAAGCATTGTTGCCAATTCTTCCGCACGACTGTCAGATTTGCCCATGCTTGCAGAAACCGAACGCCAGCAAATTCTATTTGAGTGGAATAACACTCAAACAAATAACTTTCAAAATGCCTGTATTCATCGCTTATTTGAAGCGCAAGTGGCGAAAACCCCTGATGCGGTTGCGGTGCAATTTGAATGCCAAACTTTGACATACCAAGAATTAAATAGTCGCGCGAATCAACTTGCCCATTATTTGCACTCTTTCGGCGTAAAATCAGATGGGATAGTCGGCATATATATGGAGCGATCGCTCGATGCGATCGTCGGGATTTTAGGCGTATTAAAAGCAGGCGGCGCTTATTTGCCCCTAGACCCCATCTATGCGAAAGAACGCCTCGCATTCATGTTAGAAGACGCTGGAGTTAGGGTATTGCTAACGCAAGCAGAATTAACAGCAGAAACGCCAGCCGAAAATAATATTTCTGTGATTTGCTTGGATGCAGAATGGCAGACGATCGCTCAACAAGATAAGTCAAATCCTGAAAGCGCCGTTCAACCAGAAAACCTCGCTTATATCATATATACATCCGGGTCTACCGGCAAGCCAAAAGGAGTGATGGTGCAGCATCAATCTTTGGCGAATTATACCCAAGCTGCAAGTGTCGAATATGGAATCGAACCAGGCGATCGCATTCTCCAATTTGCTTCCCTCAGCTTCGACGCCAGCGCCGAAGAAATCTATCCCTGTTTAACGCGAGGCGCAACTTTGGTACTGCGCCCAAATTCCATGTTAGACAGCATTTCTTCCTTCCTGCAAAAATGCCGGGAATGGGAAATCACCGTCTTAGATTTGCCGACAGCTTACTGGCGCGAATTAACTGCCAGACTGAGTGCTGAAAATCAAGAATTTCCCCCATCAGTGCGCTTGACAATCATTGGCGGAGAAACCGCACTTTCAGCATCCCTGAATCAGTGGCAAAAATGCGTTTCAGAAAAAGTACGACTTGTCAATACTTACGGCCCCACAGAAACAACAATTGTCGCGACTTGGTGCGACTCTCTCCCCTCTGCGCCCTCTGCGCCCTCTGCGGTTAAAAACTCCCCAAAAACCTTGCCCATTGGTCGTCCAATTCCAAATGCCCGCACCTATGTACTCGATGCTAACTTGCAACCAGTTCCGATCGGAGTTCCCGGCGAACTTTATATCGGAGGTGCGGGCGTTTCCAGAGGATATATCAACCGTTCGGATCTGAATCGAGAAAAATTTATTCCCGATATTTTTAGTGGCGTGCAAGGCGTTCGCGAAGCGTGTGCGAAGCACTCTCGCCTTTACAAAACAGGCGATTTAGTCCGCTATCTCCCCGACGGGAATTTAGAATTTCTCGATCGCACAGATCGCCAAGTGAAAATTCGCGGTTTCCGCATAGAGTTGGGAGAAATCGAATCCGCACTCAGCCAACATCCAGACGTGCAAGAAGCAGTCATTCTCGCGCGCGAGGAAGATTCAGCCGGCAAGCGCTTAATCGCCTACCTCGTTTTAAACTCAGCACTCAGCATTGGCAACTCTGCACTAATTAAAAATCTGCGCTCTTTTCTCCGGGAACAACTGCCAGATTATATGGTTCCTGCCAGTTTCATGTTTTTAGAATCGATGCCGCTGACGCCAAACGGCAAGGTAGATTTTAAGGCTTTTCCCGCACCGGAAACCAACAGTTTAGAGGCCGATTTTATCGCTCCTGAAACTTTAGAAGAACAAGTATTAGCTGATATTTGGGCTGAGGTTCTGGGTTTAAAACAGGTGGGAATAGAGGACAATTTCTTCGAGTTGGGAGGTCACTCTTTGCTGGCAACTCAACTGATTGCAAAAGTGCGCGATCGCTTTCAAGTGGAACTATCGCTGCGCTGCTTGTTTCAATCCCCCACTGTCGCCAGTCTGGCAGTTGCGATCGCACAAGCTAAGAGCCAGCAGTCGCCAGAACCCTTGATTTCACTGCCCGCGATCGCCCCCGATCCGCAAAATCGCTACAAACCATTTCCGCTCAATGAAATGCAGCAGGCGTACTGGATCGGGAGAAATAGCTTCTTTGAAATGGGCAATGTCGCCATTCACGGCTATGTAGAAATTGAGAGCGACGAGTTAGATTTAGAGCGGTTTAGCCTCGCGTGGCAGCGAGTTGTAGAGCGTCACGATATGCTGCGCGCGATCGTACTTCCGAACGGACAGCAGCAAATTCTGGAAAACGTACCCGCTTATAAAATTGACGTTTTGGATTTGCGATCGCTCGCTCCAGATGCGGCCCGCGAACAACTCGAAGCAATCCGCGATCGCCTTTCCCACCAAGTGCTGCCGCTCGATCGCTGGCCGCTGTTCGAGATTTGCGCTTCCAAAATTAATAATCGCCGCATCCGGCTCCACATCAGCATTGACGCCTTGTGCATAGACGGCTGGAGTTTTCAAATTTTGTTTGGCGATTTGGTCAAGTTTTACCGCAATCCCCATACTGCGATCTCACCCTTGCAACTGTCTTTCCGCGACTGCGTGCTAGCCGCGATCGCCTTAGAAAACTCCCCACTTTACCAGCAATCCTTAGATTACTGGCGAACTCGCCTCAAAACCCTGCCAGCAGCCCCGGAATTGCCCCTCGCCAAACACCCGAATTCCTTAACGCAGCCGCGATTTAAACGCTGGAGCGATCGCTTAGACTTGCCAACCTGGCAGCGCCTCAAAACGCGCACAGCTCGCGCCAGCCTCACTCCTACGGGTTTATTGCTAGCTGCCTATGCCGAGGTTCTATCTCTGTGGAGCAAAACGCCTCGGTTTACCCTCAACGTGCCGCGCTTTAATCGGTTGTCTTTGCATTCTCAAGTTGAGGAAATTATCGGAGAATTTGCCTCATTTACTCTGCTAGAAGTAGATAACTCAAAGCGAGAGAGTTTTGAAGTACGGGCCAAGCGACTGCAAGAACAGCTTTGGCAAGATTTAGAGCACCAATATGTCAGCGGCGTGCGCGTTTTGCGAGAACTAGCTCAAGCGCAAGGTACAACCGCAGCGCTGATGCCAGTCGTGTTTACGATCGATCCGCAAAACGCGCCTGGGGAAGATTCTTCTATCTTTTCTATGATTCAAGAATTGGGAGAATTGGTTCACATCATCGGTCAAACTCCGCAAGTTTGGATAGACGCGCAATTTACCGAAACCGCTCAGGGGCTGTCTTTTAGCTGGGATGCGGTGGAAGAACTTTTCCCGCCAGGGATGATTGACGATATGTTTGACGCCTATTGCCACCTATTGCAAAGCCTCGCCAATGAAGAGGAAACTTGGCAGAAAACCGTGTCGTTTCAGCAAGCTTTTGCTAACAGCATTGAAGCACCGATTCCCGATGTATTGCTGCACGAATTGTTTGCTGAGAAAGTCGCCTTGCGATCGCACGAACCGGCCATCATTACGCGCGATCGCACCCTCACCTACGAGGAACTCTATCGGCGATCGAATCAAGTCGGTCATCGCTTGCGAAATCTCGGAGTTCGCCCCAATCAATTGGTTGCCGTGGTGATGGAGAAAGGATGGGAGCAAATCGTCGCTGTCCTGGGAATTCTCGCCTCTGGATCTGCTTATTTGCCGATCGATGCGGCGCTGCCAAAAGAACGGCTTTGGTATTTGTTGGAAAATGGCGAAGTTCAATTTGTACTAACGCAATCTTGCTTAGATGGAAGGTTAGAATGGCCCGAAACTGTGCGGCGAATTTGCCTCGATACCGACGAATTGTCAACAGAAAGTGACAAACCTTTAGAAACTGTACAGGAAGCGGAAGATTTAGCCTATGTGATTTACACTTCCGGCTCAACTGGCTTGCCGAAAGGCGTGGCGATCGCGCACCGAGGTGCAGTCAATGCGATCGCTCAGACGAACCAAGTGTTTGATGTGGCCGAGTGCGATCGCGCGATCGCAGTCACCGCACTGCACCACGATATGTCGGTTTACGATATCTTCGGCATCCTAGCAGCCGGGGGCGCGATCGTCATTCCCGATGCGGCACAACGGCTAGACCCCGCTCACTGGGCGCAATTGATGGTAAAAGAGCGCGTCACCATTTGGAACTCGGTTCCCCCGATGATGGAAATGCTGCTCGATTGCGCTGCCGGACGTTCTGAGGTGTTGCCGGAGTGCTTGCGCTGGGCGTTTCTCGGCGGAGATTGGATACCGATAACGCTGCCCCAGAGGTTAAGGGCGATCGTCAAAGAATGTCGCGTTGTCAGTGTCGGCGGGCCAACCGAAACCACTCTTTGGAACATCTGGTATCCGGTAGAAACTGTTGACCCTTCTTGGAAAAGCATTCCCTACGGATCGCCGATCGCCAATACACGCTATTACATTTTGAATGAAAGGCTAGAAGACTGTCCCGTCTGGGTTGCCGGCGAGATGTGCTGTGCCGGAGTTGGACTGACAAAAGGATACTGGCGCAATGAAGAAAAAACTCGCGCCAGTTTCCTCACACACCCCGTCACGGGCGATCGCTTGTACCGCACGGGAGATTTAGGGCGCTTCCTCCCTGACGGCAATATCGAATTTTTAGGGCGAGAAGATTTCCGCCTGAAAATTCGAGGATTCCGCATCGAAGCCGGAGAAATTGAAGCTGCTTTGAACGAGCACCCAGCAGTCAAAGCATCCATTGTCACCGCCTTCGGAGAAAATCACAGTCAAAAGCGCTTAGTAGCATATATCGTTCCCCAACAAAACGCTGCCCCGGCGGTTGAAGAATTGCGCCAATTCCTGAGCGAAAAGCTGCCCGATTATATGGTGCCTTCTGCATTTATAATTCTGGACGCGCTGCCGCTTTCGGCGAACGGCAAAGTTGACCGCAAGGCACTGCCCGAACCGGATGCCGCGATTCAACAAGCAAAGATTTTTGTCGCGCCGCGCACCCCTGTTGAGGCAATGTTAGCGATAATTTGCTGTGAGGTTCTCGGCATCGAACAGTTAAGCATTACCGATAACTTTTTTGAACTAGGAGGAAATTCGCTGCTGGCAATTCAATTAGCAGCAAAGGTACGAGAATCTTGTCAGATAGAATTGCCTTTGTGCGATATTTTTGCAGGACGATCGCTCGCCGTACTTGCAGAAAATATTTCTGAAGCCAAAAACAAAAATGCGGCCGTTGAAGAACCCGCGATCGCGCCTGTTTCGCGATCGGCGTACCGCATGAAACTGTCCTCTTTGCAATAAGTGATGAGTCGCGGGCGATCGACCGATCGCCCATAAGTAATCCCCAATTATCCGCTGCAATCCTCTATTCCCAATTGCCAATTCCCAATTATCAGTTACCAATCCCATGACCGAGAATTTCAAAGGTGATACAACAAGCCCCCTGATTTATCCGTGGAATCAATCCAAAATCTCAAATCTACAATCCTTAAGCAAGAGACTAGATCCGTGGGGTCATATCATGTCCGATCGATTTACCGTAATATCCCGGCAGGGCGGGTTTTTGAGATTGTCAATTATTGGCAGATATTGGCAGGTTTACCCGCCCCTACCTGATGAAAGGTAATCAACCGGACATGATATTAATCCCAAATCTAAAATCTAAAATCTAAAATCTAAAATCCCATGACTGCAATCCTCTATTCCCAATTGCCAATTCCCAATTATCAGTTACCAATCCCATGACCGAGAATTTCAAAGGTGATACAACAAGCCCCCTGATTTATCCGTGGAATCAATCCACAATCTCAAATCTACAATCCTTAAGCAAGAGACTAGATCCGTGGGGTCATATCATGTCCGATCGATTTACCGTAATATCCCGGCAGGGCGGGTTTTTGAGATTGTCAATTGTTGGCAGATATTGGCAGGTTTACCCGCCCCTACCTGATGAAAGGTAATCAACCGGACATGATATCAATCCCAAATCTAAAATCTAAAATCTAAAATCTAAAATCCCATGACTGCAATCCTCTATTCCCAATTGCCAATTCCCAATTATCAGTTACCAATCCCATGACCGAGAATTTCAAAGGTGATACAAGCCCCCTGATTTATCCGTGGAATCAATCCAAAATCTCAAATCTAAAATCCTCAAGAAATAGACTCGATCCGTGGGGTCAATCCCCAATCTAAAATCTAAAATCTAAAATCTAAAATCCCATGACGGTGCATTTTTCCGAAAAACCTCCCACAGATACTCGCGAATCGGCAAAGACTTCCGAAGAAGAAGTATTTGCATTTCCGACCTCTTTTGCCCAGCAAAGACTGTGGTTTATCGACCAATTGGAACCGGGCAACCCTTTTTACAACCTTCCGGCGGCTGTGTTGCTGAAAGGCAGGCTAAATGTAGTAGTGCTAGAACGAAGTTTCAAGGAAATTGTGCGCCGTCACGAAGCTTTGCGGACGACATTTGCCACTGCGGACGGTCAACCCGTGCAGGTAGTTCGTCAGCAATTTAATTTCGGGCTGCAAGTTTTAGACCTGCAACAATTGGCGGAAACTCAGCGAGAAGAAAAAGTAAAAAAACTCGCTGCCGAAGAAGCTAGGAAATCTTTTGATTTAACCAAAGGGCCGCTGTTGCGAGCTAGTTTGCTGCAGTTAGATGCGGAGAAATATGTCTTGCTGCTGACGCTGCACCACATTATTTTTGATGGCTGGTCGATCGGAGTCTTTCTGCAAGAATTAGCAGCACTTTACGAAGCGTTTTCGATTGGCAAACCATCCCCACTTCCCGAACTTTCCATACAGTACGCCGATTTTGCTATTTGGCAGCGGGAATGGCTTGCGGGCGATCGCTTGCAAACTCAACTTAACTACTGGAAAAAGCAGCTAAGTGGCGTTCCCCCATTGCTGGAATTGCCAGCCGATCGCCCCCGTCCCCCGGTGCAAACCTATCGGGGCGCGAAAGAATCATTCCTCATCCCGAAAACGCTAACGGCAGCCCTCAAAAAGCTCAGCCGCCAGGAAAATGTCACCCTGTTTATGACGCTGCTAGCAGCCTTTAAAACGCTGCTCTACCGCTATACAGGACAGGCAGATATCCCCGTTGGCTCTCCCATTGCCAACCGCAACAGAGCGGAAATTCAAGGGCTAATCGGGTTTTTTGTCAATACTTTGGTATTGCGAACTGATTTGTCAGGCGAGATCACTTTTCGGCAGTTGCTCGATCGCACTCGGAAGGTTAGTTTAGAAGCTTACGCTCACCAAGATTTGCCGTTTGAGAAACTGGTTGAAGAGCTGCAACCCGATCGCAATTTGAGCTACAACCCACTGTTCCAAGTTGCTTTTGTTTTGCAAACTCCACCTGTTGCTGCGGAATCAATCGCCGGACTCAATCTCACTCTTTTAGATGTTGAGAATCAGACAGCAAAAGTTGATTTAACGCTGTATTTAGAAGAAAAGCAGGAAGAAATTAGCGGTCAGTTTGAATACAGTACCGATTTATTTGATGCAGCCACAATCAATCGGATGGCGGAGCATTTTATCGTCTTACTGGAGGGCATAGCTGCCAATCCAGATAGCCAGATTGAAGAGTTGCCGTTGCTGGGGGAAAAAGAGCTGCATCAGTTGTTGGTAGAGTGGAATGACACCCGCGCCGATTATTCGAGCGATCGCTGCATTCATCAGTTATTTGAAGCGCAGGTCGATCGAACTCCCGATGCCATTGCAGTCGTATTTGAAGACCAAAAACTCACTTACCGCGAGCTGAATGAACGAGCGAATCAGCTCGCGCATTACCTGCAAAAACTCGGCGTCAAGCCAGAAGTTTTGGTGGGAATTTGTGTCGGGCGATCGCTCGATACAATTATCGGCATTCTCGGTATTCTCAAAGCTGGCGGCGCTTACGTTCCGATCGATCCAGCCAACCCGCGCGATCGCCTCGCTTTTATACTCCAAGACGCGCAGGTAAATGTGCTGCTGACTGAGGAAAAGTTGTTGCAAACCCTTCCCAAATGCAGCGCCCAAATCGTTTGCCTCGATGGGGATAAAAGTGCTTTTTCCCAACACAGCAAAGAAAATCCCGCCAGCGCCACCACTGCCGAAAATCTCGCCTATATCATCTACACTTCTGGCTCAACTGGCATCCCCAAAGGCGTTTTAGTTGCTCACTCAAACGTCGTCCGCTTGTTTGCTGCTACCCAATCTTGGTACAACTTCAACGAGCAAGATGTGTGGACGCTGTTTCACTCTTATGCTTTTGACTTCTCAGTCTGGGAAATTTGGGGCGCTTTACTCTACGGCGGGCGACTCGCGATCGTCCCTTATTCAGTCAGCCGATCGCCCCAAGATTTTTACAGCTTGCTGTGCAAAGAAAAAGTGACAGTTCTCAACCAAACTCCTTCTGCATTTTACCAGTTGATAAAGACAGAAGAATCTGTCGGAATTGGCGAAAATTTAAGCCTGCGCTTAGTAATTTTTGGCGGGGAAGCTTTAGACTTGCAAAGCTTAAAACCTTGGTTCGACCGGCACGGCGATCGGCACCCCCAACTTGTCAATATGTATGGCATTACAGAAACAACTGTCCACGTCACTTATCGGCCGCTAACTGCCGCTGATTTCAGTAAAAATGCCAGCCTTATTGGTCGTTCAATTCCTGACTTGCAAGTTTACCTGCTCGATCGCAACTGCCAACCCGTTCCGATCGGCATTCCCGGAGAAATTTACGTTGGCGGTGCTGGCGTGGCGCGGGGCTATCTCAATCAGCCAGAATTAACGGGCGATCGGTTTATTCCCAACCCCTTTAATGACAGTTTGAAAGCTCGGTTGTACAAATCGGGAGACTTAGCTCGCTATCTGCCAAATGGCGATATTGAATACTTGGGACGAATTGACCACCAAGTAAAAGTGCGCGGTTTCCGCATCGAATTGGGAGAAATTGAAGCAGCGCTAGGACAGCATCCAAATGTCGCCCAGGCTGTGGTTGTAGTGCGAGAAGATGTACCGGGCGATAAGCGCTTGGTAGCTTATATCATTGCTAACTCAACAGCACAAAATAAGCATTCAATACTGATTCACGAACTGCGCTGCTTTCTGAAAGAAAAATTGCCGGAATACATGGTGCCTGCTGCCTTCGTGATGCTGGAATCGCTGCCTTTAACAAACAACGGCAAAGTCGATCGCAAGGCACTACCTGCACCCGATCGCGATCGACCGGAACTCGAAGAGGGATTCGCCGCGCCTCGCACGGCTATTGAGAAAATCCTGGCAGAAATTTGGGCGCAAGTATTGGGGTTAGAACAAGTGGGAACTGACGACAATTTCTTTGAATTGGGCGGCGATTCTATCCTCAGCATTCAAGTCATTTCTCAAGCCAATCGAGCGGGGTTGCAACTTACTCCAAAACAACTGTTTCAACACCAAACCATTGCACAGTTAGCAGCCGTCGCCGATACAACTGAGACCAAACAATCGGAACAGGGATTAATCACTGGCGAAGTGCCGCTGACGCCGATTCAGCACTGGTTTTTCGAGCAAAATCTCTCCGATCCGCACCACTGGAATCAGGCGGTGCTTTTAGAGTTGCGGCAACCTCTCGAACCTGCATTAATTGAGTCAGTTTTGCAAGAATTGCTGAAGCACCACGACGCGCTGCGCCTGCGTTTTGCGCGAGGAGAATCTGGCTGGCAGCAGGCAATTTCCCATCCAGAAAAGGTGGCTCCGCTTACCTGCATTGATTTGTCGTCGCTACCTCCAGAGGAGCGAGAAGCCGCTTTCCAAACCGCCGCCGCTCAGTTGCAAGCCAGTTTGAATTTGTCAGAGGGGCCATTACTTCGCGCTGCCCTATTTGACTTCGGCAAACATCAGCCAAATCGCTTGTTATTTGCCATTCATCACTTAGCGGTTGATGGGGTTTCGTGGCGAATTTTAATTGAGGATTTCCAGACAGCTTGCGGGCAGATTAGCCGCGGCGAAACAGTCGCGCTACCGCCCAAAACAACCTCATTTAAGCAGTGGGCAGAACGCTTGCACGAGTGGGCGCGATCGCCCGAATTGGAGGCAGAGTTCGATTACTGGTTCGCCCTTTCTCAGCAACCAACTTCTCGCTTGCCAATAGATTTCCCCACAGCAGCCAATTTAGTTGCATCTGAAAAGACAGTATCCGTTGCTTTGAGTGTTGAAGAAACAAAACTGCTCCTGCAAGAAGTACCTGCCGCTTACCGCACTCAAATTAATGATGTATTGCTAACTGCTTTAGGTCAAACATTTGAACGCTGGACTGGCAATAAATCACTTTTACTGGACTTAGAAGGTCACGGGCGCGAAGATATATTTGAAGCCGTAGATTTGTCGCGCACAATCGGCTGGTTTACCGCAGTTTTTCCCGTTCTGTTGAACTTAGAAAAACCTTCCGATATAGGGGCTGCCATTAAATCTGTGAAAGAGCAATTACGCGCCGTGTCCAATCGCGGTGTTGGCTGCGGTGTCCTGCGATATTTAAACCCAGAAATTGCTAAAAATTTGCACAAATTGCCGCAAGCTGAGGTAAGCTTTAACTATCTCGGACAGTTTGACCAAGCGCTGCCGAAATCTTCTTTATTCATGCTGTCCTCCGAGCCGAGTGGCCCCATTCGCAGCCCGCGCGGAAATCGGCGTTACCTGCTGGAAATTAACGGATTTATTGCCAGCAACAAGCTGCAATTAGATTGGACGTACAGCGAAAGCATTCACCGACGAGAAAGCATTGAAAATTTAGCAACGGGCTTTATAGAATCGCTGCGATCGCTAATTCAATACTGTCAGTCCCCCGACGCCGGCGGCTGCACTCCTTCTGACTTTGCAGAGTTTAAGTGGAGCCAGTGGAGCCAGGACGATTTAGACAACATTACCGCAATTTTGGGAGAGCTTTAATATGAGCAAAGGCAATATCGAAGATTTTTATCCCCTCTCCCCAGCGCAGCAGGGCATTCTCTTTCATTCCCTTTACCAACCAGAATCGGGGGTATATTTCGGGCAACTGCTGTGCGTTTTGCGCGGCGAGCTCAATGTTTCAGCTTTTAGAAATAGTTGGCAAAAAGTTGTAGACAGGCATCCCATTTTGCGGACTTGTTTCGTGTGGAAAAATTTGAAAGAACCCGTACAAGCGGTGCGTAAAGATGCTGGATTATCTTGGCAGCAGATGGACTGGGGATCGCTCTCTGCGTCGGAACAACAGCAGCAGCTAGAAACGTTCCTAAAAGCCGATCGCGAGCAGGGCTTTGACTTGACATCAGCTCCCTTAATTCGCATTGCACTGGCGCAGTTAGAAACAGATACTTTTCAGTTTATTTTGAGCCACCACCACTTAGTTTTAGATGGGTGGTCGCTTTCTATTGTTCTTGAAGAAGTTTTTGCATTTTATCAAGCCTTCTCCCAGGGCGAGGAATTGCACCTCAAACGCCCTCGCCCTTATCGGGATTACATCGCGTGGCTGCACCAGCAAGATTTATCGGCGGCTGAGTCATTTTGGCGGCAAACTCTCAAAGGTTTTGCAGCCCCAACTGCGATCGCCCGGGGCAATATTGTCGCGGGAAACCGTTTAGAAAGTAGTGGCGAACAGCAGGCGATATTTTCTGCAACAGCCACCGCCGCACTGCAATCTGCCGCGCGGCAGCATCAGCTAACATTAAATACCCTCGTACAGGCAGCTTGGGCGCTACTTTTGAGCCGGTACAGCGGCGAGGAAGATGTGGTTTTTGGTACGGTTGTCTCCGGGCGGCCGCCAGAGTTAATCGGTGCTGAATCGGTAGTGGGGCTGTTCGTAAATCCTCTGCCAGTGCGCGTAAAAATTGACCCGCAGGATTCTATTTTATCCTGCTTGAAACAACTCCAAGCGCAACAAGTTGAGGCGCGGCAGTATGAGTACAGCCCCCTCGTGGATGTGCAGGGGTGGAGCGAAGTTCCTCGGAGTTTACCTTTATTTGAGAGTTTTGTCGTTTTTGAAAATTATCCTGCGGATGCTTCTTTGCAGGAGAAGATTCACAACTTAAAAGTAGAGAATATTCGCTCCTGGGAAACAACGAATTATCCTCTAACGGTGATGGCGATGCCCGGTGTCCAATTGACGCTGAAAATTGGTTACAATAGCAACCTCTTTGAAGACGCTGGTATCGCACGGATGCTCGGACACCTGCAAAATTTACTGGAGGAAATGACTGCAAATCCTGAGCGGAAACTGTCAGAATTGTCTTTATTGAGCGCCGCCGAACAACAACAATTACTTGTACAGTGGAACGACACCCAAGCGGATTACCCCAAAAATTCCTCAATTCACGAATTATTTGCAGCGCAAACAGAGCGAACTCCAGATGCAGTGGCTGCTATTTGCGAAAATGAACAATTGACTTACCGCGAATTGAATGCCAAAGCCAACCAAATGGCGCATTACCTGCAATCTCTAGGCGTACAACCCGAAGTTTTGGTGGGAATTTGCTTAGAGCGATCGCTGTCGATGCTGGTGGCTATTTTGGGCATTTTAAAAGTCGGTGCCGCTTACGTTCCTATCGATCCTGCTTATCCCCAAGAACGCCGATCGTTCATGATGGCAGACGCAAAAGTTCCGGTGCTTTTGACTCAAAAAAACCTCCTAGAAACCCTCCCCGAACACAGCGCTAAAGTCGTCTGTATCGACGCCGAATGGGAGGAAATTTGCCGCGAGAGCGATCGCAACCCCGCTGTTAAAGTGGAAGCTGAAAACCTCGCTTACGTCCTCTACACTTCCGGCTCGACAGGCACTCCCAAAGGCGTACTCGGCACCCACCGAGGCACAGTCAATCGCTGTTTTTGGAACCCCTACCCTTTTACTGAAGCAGATATTTGCTGTCAAAAAACGTCCTTAAATTTTGTCGATTCGGTTTGGGAAATCTTTGCTCCTTTGCTGCACGGGTTGCCGACTGTCATTATTCCCGATCGCTCCGTCAAAGATATTAACCAATTGCTTCAAACCTTATCAAAGCAAAATGTAACCCGACTGGTGCTGGTTCCTTCTTTGTTGCGCGCTATCTTAGATTCCTTCCCCGATATAGACAGGCGTTTACCTCAATTAAAATATTGGATTTGCAGCGGAGAAACTCTGCCGCTGGAACTTTGCCAGCAATTTCGAGAGCAGATGCCCCAGCGGGTATTAATCAATCTTTATGGCTCTTCGGAAGTAGCTGCGGACGTGACGTGGTACGATGCAACTCACTGTGTTGAAAAAGTGCCAATCGGCCGCCCGATCGCCAACACGCAAATTTATCTGCTCGATCGCAATTTGCAACCCGTTCCCATAGGAATTCCCGGCGAGATTTACGTCGGCGGCGATGGATTGGCACAGGGCTACTTAAACCGCCCCGACTTAACCTCGGAGAAATTCATTTCTTACCCGTTTGGGCAAGAAAAATTAGATTTTCTCGGTAATTCTCATCAAAAAGTTTTGTTCAAAACCGGCGATATCGGTTGTTACCTGCCGGATGGTAATATAGAATTTCTGGGCCGTGGCGATTGCCAAGTAAAAATTCGCGGTTTCCGCATCGAACTCGGAGAAATAGAGGCAGCACTTTCTCAACATTCTTCTGTGTCCACCGCTGCTGTTTTGCTACAAGAAAATGCACCGGGCAATCAGCGCCTAGTCGCTTACCTAGTTCCTAACTCAGAGTTCAGAAATCAGCAGTCAGAACTTATTTCCGAATTGCGTTCGTTCTTGAAGCACAAACTGCCCGATTACATGATGCCTTCAGCTTTTGTGCTATTAGATGTGCTGCCATTAACACCCAACGGAAAAATTGACCGCCTCGCTTTATCTCAAAGGTGCGATCGCGTTTCCGATGAAACAGTCTTCACTGAGCCACAAACGCCTACAGAGGATAAAATTGCTGAGATTTGGACTGCTATTTTAGGGATAGAAAAAGTAGGAATTAACCAAAACTTTTTTGAGGTCGGCGGTCACTCTCTGATGGCAACACAGTTAATATCGCGAGTGCGATCGTGCTTTGGAGTAGAGTTAGCGCTGTGCGATTTTTTTGCCGCTCCCACCATTCAGAATTTAGCTGAACTAATTGAGGAAGAAATTCTGGCAAACGCCGATGCTAACCAGATAGATGAATTGCTCGATCTATTAGAAAAAGTGGATGAAGAGTCAGCACAAACTGTGATGCTAATTGAGTAAAGATCGGGTTGCTAAAAAAGCACAAAAAGTCCTTTTATATCATGTCCGGTCAATTAACCAGGGTTCCTGTAGGGGCGGGTTCGCCCTAATTTCCAACACAAATCGGAGATTCTGGAAACCCGCCCCTCTCTCTCGCCTTGGGTATTGCGGTCAATCGATCGGACATGATATTACCTTTAAGGCTTCGGTGGAAAATAGGATAGAAAAAAAGCCCATTTAACAGGATTAATCGAATGAACAAGCTAACAGTTAAAACCGAATATTCTCCCGATGTAATGGAGGAATTAACAGCCTCTGTTACCCCCATTGAAGAAAAGTTAATGGAGCTATTCGGTGCCTCAGAAAATTCCTTTTTGGCAGAAGAAGCAATGGAGGAGCGAATTTCTGCCCTAGTTCAAGACTTTTTGTACGCAAAAACCGCTAGTACAGATATTGACTTAGAGTTAATTATTCAGCAGTTTAGGGAAAACAAAATTCCCGCCCTTCCTACAGATGTTGGGAATTATATCGATGATTTGACCCAAACCCTCGTTGCTCATTCCATCCACACATCTTCCCCGCGATATATCGGTCACATGACGAGCGCACTTCCCTATTTTGTGCGCCCGATCGCGAAGCTGTTAACCGCGATGAATCAAAATTTAGTCAAGATGGAAACGGCCAAAGTTTTAAGCCCCTGCGAGCGTCAGACTTTGGCAATGATGCACCGATTAATTTACGATTTTTCTGAGGATTTTTATAACCAGCACATTCAAAAAAATGACAGCACGCTCGGTATCATGGTAACGGGCGGCACCCTAGCTAATATCACAGCTTTGTGGTGCGCTCGCAACGCTTCTTTAGGGCCAAAAAATAACTTTGGTGGCATTGAGAAAGAAGGCTTGTACGCAGCTTTAGAGTTTTACGGCTACAAGGGAATGGTGATAATCGGATCGAGTTTGATGCACTATTCTTTTGAAAAAGCTGCCGGTTTATTAGGCATTGGCGATCGCAATCTCCTAAAAATCCCCACCGATTCCAATCACCGCATGGATTTGGCAGCGCTGCGCCAAACTGTAGCCGAATGTCGCGATCGCAACCTGCACATTCTGGCAATTGTCGGTATCGCCGGCAGCACCGATTCGGGAAGTATCGATCCGCTGCCAGAAATAGCCGCGATCGCCCAATCCGCAAACGCTCACTTTCACGTCGATGCCGCTTGGGGCGGCCCAGTGCTTTTTTCCCAACGTCACCGGCACAAATTAGCAGGCATTCAACTAGCAGATTCCGTCACCATTGACGGACACAAACAAATGTATTTGCCAATGGGAATCGGTATGGTTTTATTTCGCAATCCCCAAACCGCCAAAGTTATTGAAAAAAACGCACCCTACACGGTGCGAAAAGACTCGATCGATCTGGGCAAGCGCTCTCTCGAAGGCTCTCGATCGGGTGCGAGTTTGTTCTTGCAAGCAGCCTTAAATATCATCGGCCATCAAGGCTATGAGTTTTTGATAGATGGAGGCATCCATAAAACGCAGCACTTAGCCAATTTAATTCGGGAAAATCCAGCATTTGAATTGCTGCTAGAACCAGAAATTAATATTCTTTTATACCGCTACATTCCAGAAACTTTCAGGGAAAAAGCAGCCAAAAAACAACTAACAGAAGCAGACAACCACTTCATTAATGAATTTAACGAGCGCCTTCAGGAAGCCCAGCGGCAAGCCGGTCACACCTTCGTCTCGCGAACAACCTTGCAAAACACCTGTTATGGCAAAACCATTCCCATTGTTGCTTTTCGAGTCGTCCTTGCCAACCCCCTCACCACTGAAGCAGATATCAATTTTGTTTTAAACGACCAGCTAAAAATAGCAGCCAAGGTTTCCTTAACGATCGCAAACAGCGATTACTGCCAGGAGGTGAATCATCATGTCTGCTAATCGTTCAGAACGACTGAAAAACCTCTCGCCCCAGCAGCGAGCGCTCCTCCTCAAAGCATTGGGCAAAGGGGCCGTACAGGCCGAGCAATCTCAGCGCATTCCCAGGCGATCGCAGCAAAATTCTGCTCCCCTTTCTTTTGCCCAGCAACGGCTGTGGTTTCTCGATCGGTTGTCTCCCGAAAACCCTGCCTACAACCTTCCGGCTGCTGTGCGCTTGCAAGGACAATTGAATTTGTCAGCACTGCAACAAACACTCAATGAAATTGTCAGGCGTCACGAAGTTTTACGGACTGCTTTTGCAGAAGTGGACGGGGAACCTGTTCAACTGATTTCTCCTTCCTTGAATTTCGCTTTGTCGGCGGTAAACTTGCAACATTTACCAGAAACTGAGCAGCAAGCTGAAATTGAGCAGCGTACTCTTGAAGAAGCCCAACGCCCCTTTGACTTAACGCGAGATCCCTTACTGCGGGGCACTTTGCTGCAACTTAGTCCGGCAGAATATGTGTTGCTGCTGACGATACACCACATTATTTCTGATGGTTGGTCTATGGGGGTATTGGTGCGAGAAGTAGCCGCACTTTATGAAGCTTTTTCCACTGACAAACCCTCTGGGTTGCCCGAACTTTCCGTACAGTATGCCGACTTCGCCAGTTGGCAGCGGCAGCATTTCCAGGGAGAGAAATTAGAAAAACAGCTCGCTTATTGGAAACAGCAATTGGGAGGCGATTTAGCTGTGCTGTCAACAGATAAACAGCGCTCTCCCGTGCAAACTTTCCGAGGGTCGCAGCAATCTTTTGTGATTTCTGCTTCTTTAACTGAGAGACTGAAAGCGCTCAGCCAGCAACAAGATATCACCCTATTTATGACGTTGTTAGCAGCATTTCAATCCTTGCTATTCTGCCAACTAAAGCAGAAAAACCTCGCGATTGGCTCTCCCATTGCCAATCGCAACCGCCTGGAATTAGAGGAGCTGATTGGATTTTTTGTCAATACTTTAGTGCTGCGAATTGACACCGCAGGTAATCAAACTTTCCGCGAACTACTCAATCGAACGCGCGAGGTAGCGTTAGCAGCTTACGCTCACCCGGATGTTCCTTTTGAAAAGCTCGTGGAGGAATTGCAGCCGGAGCGAAATCTCAGCTATAACCCGCTGTTTCAAGTGTGGTTTGTACTCCAGAATGCGCCCATGCCGCCCCTGGAGTTAGCTGGTTTAACCTTGAGCATTCTGGAATTCGATGTCGGTATGTCGAGACACGACTTAAGCCTCACTCTCTGGGAGGTTTCAGAAGGAATCCAAGGCTTATTTGAGTACAAAACAGACTTATTTGAAGCTGCGACTGTTGCCCGAATGGTGAGAGGTTTTCAAATCCTCCTCAACCAGGCAGTCATCCAGCCAGATATCAGGATCGACGACTTGGCAGAAATTATTGCCGAAGCAGAAAGACAGCACCAAATCGAGCAGGAAAAACAAATTCAGATTTCGGGAATTCAAAAATTAAAAATGGCTAAACGCAAAGTTATGAAAAGTTGAAAATGATGGCTCATATCAATTCCGGTTGCATTGGAATGATTAAACCGCAGAGTACGCAGAGTACGCAGAGGAAGAGAACAGAGAGATGAATAGTTCCGATGCTAACGGATTTGATATCAATCTCTCAGGTTTTTTCGGGAAAAAGGGATAAATTTTTCACCCAATCAAAAATTATGACAAATACAGAAACAAAGAATCTCACTTCCCAAAAGTTAGGATCGGTTAGGCGCAAAGCCGTCAGCTTATCCTCAGAGGAATTAGTCAAAACCGCCTACCTCCAGTCCGAAAACTTTCTACCTCTAGTTGTTCAGCCAACAGTAGAAAAATTAAATCTCGCGGGTTGGGCGCAGAACAATCGCTCATCAATTGAAACGCAGTTATGGAAGCACGGAGGAATACTTTTCCGAGGCTTTGAAGTCGGCGGGGTGAATGGTTTTGAGCAGTTTATTCAAACTATTGGTGGCGACTTGTTGGAATATTCTTTTCGCTCGACTCCGCGCAGTCAGGTGAGCGGAAATATCTACACTTCCACCGAGTATCCTGCCGAGCAATTCATCCCGCTGCACAATGAAATGGCTTATTCTCGCAATTGGCCGCTGAAAATCGCTTTTTTCTGCGTCAAGAAAGCCGAACGGGGAGGAGAAACTCCGATCGCTAACAGCCGCAAAGTGTTTGAAAGCCTGGATTCAAATATCAGAGAAAAGTTTGCCCAAAAAAAGGTAATGTATGTGCGAAATTACGGCGGCGGCGTAGATTTATCCTGGCAAAATGTCTTCAATACCGATCGCAAAATTGAGGTAGAAGAGTATTGCAAAAAAGCGGGAATTGAGTTAGAATGGAAAAGTGACGAGAGCTTGAGAACTAGGCAAATATGTCAAGCTGTCGTCCAGCACCCAAAAACGCAGGAAATGGTGTGGTTTAATCAAGCTCACCTCTTCCACATTTCCAATCTCGAACCCGCCGTTCGCAAAGAGCTTTTAACTACTTTTAAAGAGGAAGATTTACCCCGCAATGCTTATTACGGCGATGGCTCGCCCATTGAAGATTTTATATTAGACGAAATTCGTCGCTGCTATCAGCAAGAAACGATTGTTTTCCCTTGGGAAGAAGGAGATGTCTTGCTGTTAGATAATATGCTAGCCGCCCACGGACGCACGCCATTTTCGGGTTCGCGTCGGGTTGTTGTCGGGATGGCAGAAGCGTTTAGCTGTCAAGATATTTAGGCTGATTAAAGGAACTTGAGCAATGCAAAACGAAACAATCGAAGGGTTTAGACTTTCTCCACAACAACGGCATCTGTGGGGGTTACAGCAAAATAAAAGCCAACAGACTTATCGCGTTCGAGGTGCAATTTTAATTACCGGAAACCTCGATCGCGAGATTCTTCAAAAGGCGCTGCAAAATGTCGTGAACCGGCACGAAATCCTGCGGACTAGCTTTCACTGCTTGCCTGGGATGACACTACCCCTGCAAGCGATCGCCTCCACGATTGAACTCCCCATCTCGGAATACAATCTCAGCGGTTTGTCTCCCGAAGAACAAGAAGCTAAAATCGCAGCGCTTTTTGAGCAACTAAACCTGCTTCCTTTTGATTTTGAACGCGGCCCACTTTGGCACATCTCTTTAGTCACTCTCGCCCAAGACAAGCACCTATTGGCGGCGAACTTCTCTGCCTTAATTGCAGATAGCGTCACCCTGAAAAATTTCACTCGCGAACTCAGTCTTTCCTACTCAGCCTATACGTGCCCAGAAGAACCAGCCGATGAACCCATGCAATATGCCGATATTGCTGAGTGGCAAAATGAATTACTCGAATCAGAAGAAACGGCAATCGGCCAAGAATACTGGCGAAAGCTGAACATTGAATCTTGGGGTTTATTAACGCTTCCTTGGGAAAAGAAGCATTCCGAAGGGGAATTTGAGCCGCTAGTAGAAAGGGTGGAAATTCGGGGTGATTTGTTGAACAGCCTGGAAGCGATCGCCCAAAAACACCACAGCGATATTTCTACATTTCTGCTGGCTTGCTGGCAAATTCTGATTGCGCGACTTACCAAACAGCCAAACCCGATCGTCGGCGTAACTGGAAACGGCAGGAAATATGAAGAATTAGAACACTCTCTGGGGCTGCTGTGCAAATACTTACCCCTACAGTGCGACTTGCAAGACGAATTCAGTTTTGCCAAAATTTGGGAGCAAGTTGAGCTAAATCTCAAAGATATTCACACTTGGCAAGAATATTTCACCTGGGAAGAAACTTTAGAATCCGATAAAAGTAACGCTTTTTTGCCCGTCTGCTTTGAGTACGAAACAAAGCCAGAGAAATATGGCGAGTCTGGCGTTTCATTTTTCCTCGATCGGCAAGATGCCTGCGTAGAACCATTCAAACTTAAACTTTCGGGCCTTTCACGAGGCAATTCCTTAATCGCCGAGTTTCGCTACGATTCTGCTTTATTTGAAGCTGAAGATGTCAAGCGCTTGTCGCAACATTTTCAGGCGCTTTTAGAAAGTGCGGTAAAAAATCCAGAATCTGCGATCGGTCAGTTAAATATACTCAGCGATCGCGATCGTCACCAGCTTCTCGTCGAGTTCAACCAAACCCAGAAAAATTACCCGAAGGACAAATGCGTTCACCAGCTTTTTGAAGAACAAGCCGATCGCACACCAGATAGCATTGCCGTTGTCTTTGAAAACCAAAAAATTACCTACAGAGAACTCAACGATCGCGCCAATCGACTCGCCCATCACCTGCAAAACTTGGGAGTTGAACCAGAGGCAATTGTCGGCATTTGCGTCGATCGCTCTTTAGAAACAATCGTAGGAATGCTGGGCGTACTCAAAGCCGGTGGCGCCTATTTACCGATCGATCCAACGACACCAATAGAGCGCAAAGCGCTAATGCTAGAAGACGCTCAGGTAAAGGTTTTGCTCGTACAACAGCGGCTCATCGAAAGCTTGCCGAAAACTCAGGCAAATATTGTTTGCATCGATACAGACATTCCCACTGTTTCTACCGCTTACACGCCGCGTGTTTCTTCTGACAATTTAGCTTACGTCATCTATACTTCCGGTTCCACTGGCACTCCCAAAGGAGTCGCGATCGAACACCGGCAACTGCTCAATTACCTGTACGGAATTCAGGAAAAATTAAACCTACCAGCCGATGCCAGTTTTGCTACCGTTTCCACCTTCGCCGCCGACTTAGGAAACACGGCTATTTTCCCCGCCATTTGTTTCGGCGGTTGCCTGCATATTATCTCCCAAGAACGCGCCACCGATCCAGAAGCACTGGGTGAATATTTTTCCCGCAATTCCATCGACTGCCTCAAGATTGTTCCCTCGCACCTTGCTGCTCTTTTAACTTCTTCTGCCGCCGAGTCTATTTTGCCGCGAAGACGGCTAATTTTAGGCGGTGAAGCTGCTAGTTGGGAGCTAATTGAAAAGATTCGTAAAATCCATCCAGATTGCCTTATTTTCAATCACTACGGGCCAACAGAAGCGACGGTGGGCGTACTCACCTATCAAGTGTATGGCGAGGAATTGAAAGGAATTTCCGAGACAGTTCCACTCGGCAAACCTATAGCAAATACCCAGATTTATCTACTGGATTCCCATTTGCAGCCAGTACCAATAGGCGTGCCTGGGGAACTGCACATCGGCGGCAGCAGTCTGGCGCGGGGCTATCTCAATCGCCCCGAATTAACCGCAGAAAAATTTATTCGCCATCCCTTTGACGCCCAGGCACATCTTTATAAAACGGGTGATTTGGCTCGCTATTTGCCTGACGGAAACATCGAATTCATCGGGCGAATTGACAGTCAAGTAAAAATCCGGGGCTTCCGCATTGAATTGGGAGAAATAGAGGCAGCATTAGGGCAGCATCCAGATATCGCGCAGGCTGTAGTTGTGGCGCGGGAAGATGCGCCCGGTGAAAAGCGCCTCGCGGCTTATTTTGTTTCTAATCGGAAACAAGCACCAAGCAGCAGCGAACTTCGCCGTTTTTTAGCGACAAAATTGCCTGATTACATGGTGCCTTGGGCTTTTGTAACGCTCAAAAGTTTGCCTTTAACTCCTAACGGAAAGGTAGACCGGCGATCGCTCCCAGAACCTGACAGTGCCAGAGCGAATTTAGAAGGAACTTTCGCAGCACCTCGCACCCCTGCCGAGGAAACAATCGCCCGGATTTGGGGGCAAATGCTAGAGGTCGAAAAAGTAGGAATTTATGATAACTTTTTCGAGTTAGGCGGAGATTCGATATCCAGCATTCGCATCGTCGCCAAAATCAATCAAGCCGGCTTGCGCGTGACGCCCAAACAACTGTTTGAGTGTCCCACTGTGGCGGAACTTGCAGCCGTTGCAGCCACAATTGAGACGACTGAAAAACTGCTGCCTGTTCTCCCCATACAGCAGGAATTTTTAGCAGAAAAAATTTCCGGGAAATGCCAGAGCTTTTTATTTAAAACAGACTCGGCAATCGCTCCTGAACAATGGCAGCAAGCGGTGCAAAAATTGCTCGAGCGCCACGACATTCTTCGCCTAAGATTTCTCCAGACAGAATCGGGCTGGCAGCAAATGTACTGTAGTTTAGATGAAATTAAAACAGAACCTTTCTCATACATCGATTTATCGGTGTTGCCAGCTAGCGAACGAGAAATTACTTTAGAAAGAACGGCAGCAGAGCTAAAAGAAAGTTTGAATCCCGCCGAGGGTATTCTCTGGCGAGTGACTTTGTTTAACCGGGGAAACGATCGCCCCAATAGCCTGCTATTAACGATTCATCAACTGGCGGCAGATAGCGTTTCCTGGCAAATTTTGCTAGAGGAACTTTCCTGTGCGATCGCGCAGTTGAGTCAGGGGCAATCCGTAGAATTACCGCCCGCAACAGCAACTTTTAAACGGTGGTCAGAATTTCTGCAAGAGTACGCCAAATCGCCGCAAATTCAGCAAGAGCGAGATTACTGGCTCGCTGCGCGTCAAGAAGTCTCGAAACTGCCCGTTGATTCTCCAACAAACGATGAGGCGAGCATTGTATTAGTTTCGCTCGATGTTGAAGAAACTCGCACTTTACTGCAAAAAGTTCCAGCAGCTTATGGAACCCAAACGAGCGAAGTATTGCTGACTGCATTGGTGCAAACTTTTAATCAATGGACGAAAGCAGATTCCTTGCTGGTGGATTTGGAGGCTTCGGGGCGAGAAATTTTTGCCAAAGATATCGATTTGTCGCGCACTCTTGGCTGCTTTGCGGCGGTTTTCCCGGTGCAGCTTATTTTGACGGGAATTTCTGGGCCTGGGGAAGCTTTGAAGGCGGTTAAAGAGCAGGTGCGGGGCGTACCCAATCGAGGCGCTGGCTTTGGGGTACTGCGCTATTTGGGCGATCGCGCAGAAGTAGCGGCGCACCTGCAAGCCTTGGATCGATCGCAAGTTAGATTTAACTACCGCGAGCAATTCGATCCGATTGTGCCTGAATCTTTTGCGTTTGAGCTAGTTGAAAGTGCTTCCAGCATCCTGCTAGGAAATCGGCGCTATCCGATCGAAATTGACTCCGGCGTGCGAGAAAATAGGCTGCAACTAGAGTGGAGGTATAGCGAAGCAGTCTACCGGCGAACCACCATCGAAAAACTAGCTAATGATTTTGTGGATAATTTGCGATCGCTTGTCGCCCACTGTCAGTCTGTCGAAGCAGGAACCTACACGCCTTCTGACTTCCCAAAAGCAAATTTGAGTCAAAAAGACCTCGATCGCTTCTTAGCGAAAATCAACCAACGCAGGTAAAAATTCATGAAAGTAGAAAACATTGAGGATATTTACGAACTTTCGCCGATTCAGAAAGGCATTCTTTTCCACAGCTTATTCGCTCCGGAATTGGGACTGTATTTTTTCCAAATGCCCTTTTTGTTGCGGGGCAATCTCAACGTTGACGCTTTCTCTAGCGCTTGGGAGCAAGTAGCGAACCGACACGCAAGTTTGCGGACGGGCTTTTTCTGGCAAGATATCAACAAACCGTTACAAGTTGTATATCAGCAAGTAACAGTTCCCTTAGAGCAATTCGACTGGCGGGGGCTCAATCTTGCCGAACAAGAGGAGCAATTAAATACTTTTCTGGATCGCGATCGCGCGTTAGGCTTCGACCTTTCCCAAGAGTGTTTGATGCGCCTGACTTTGTTTCGCCTCGCTGACAACTGTTACCAATTTATTTGGAGCAGACATTTTATCGTGATGGATGGGTGGTCAATCCCCACGATCCTCGCGGAAGTGCTTCAAATTTACGAGGCGATTTGTGAGGGAAAAAAGGTAGATTTAGCACCCAGCATTCCCTACCGAGACTACATCGAATGGTTGCAAAAACAAGACGTAGCGAAAGCCCAGACGTACTGGCAACAGGCGCTCGGAGAATTGCGATCGCCTACTTCCCTCGCCAATCTAGATGCTAGCAGCGCCTTCAATTCCGAGGAAAAATACGACGAACAGAGAATCTATTTATCGCCAGAAACTACAGCAGCGCTGCAATCTTTTTCGCGGCAGCACCAGCTTACATTGAGTACGATCTTTCAGGGACTGTGGGCGATGCTGCTGAGTTACTACAGCGGCGCGAGCAAAGTCGTATACGGATGTACGGTGGCGGGACGCCCAGTAGAATTACTACAAGACGAGCCGCTAATTGGGTTATTTGTTAACAGCTTGCCCGTATGGGTCGAGGTAGCTTCTGAGAAATCTCTGCTAGTTTGGCTGAAGCAGCTTCAAGAACAATTGCTGGAAATGCGCCAGTACGAGTGGAGTCCGCTAGTGGATATTCAAGGGTGGAGTCAAGTGCCTCGAAGCAAGCCTTTGTTCGAGAGTATCTTGGTGTATGAAAACGCGCCTGTGGATTCACTCTTGGAACAATGGGAAGGCAATCTAGAAATCTCGAACTCGACGATTTTCTCCAATGCGCCGAATTTTTACAAGACTAACTATCCCCTGACTGTTGCCGTGTATCCGGATCTAAAATTCTGCATCGGCATCAATTACGATTTCCGCCGCTTCGAGCTAGCCGCAATTACTCACATTCTGGAGGATTTCGAGAGATTGATTCAGGGCATCTTGGCGCAACCAAACGCGCTCCTTAAGGACTTGCTGTTGCCGATCGATCGCGAGTATCCCGTGACGTTAATTCTGGAAAGAGAAGTAACGTTTAGTTTTGAATTGTCCGCCGCGTAACTAACAAATTAACTGGAGTGAGAAAGTTGCCATGCACCGCATCGCCCTACAAAAGCCAAGTCAGCAAGCCAATATTTTTGAAAGTCGCGAGTCTAATGTCAGAAGCTATTGCCGAAATTTTCCCGATATATTCCATCGGGCAAAAGATTCTATCATATATTCCGAAACAGGAGCGGAATATATCGATTTTTTAGCAGGGGCAGGGGCGCTGAATTACGGACACAACAATGACTATATCAAGCATAAAGTAATAGCGTATCTGGAATCGGACGCGATCGCCCACGGATTAGATCTGCACACATCAGCCAAAAAAGAATTTTTAGAAAAATTCTTTTCGTCTATCTTAGAACCGAAAAATCTGGATTATAAAGTTCAGTTTTGCGGCCCAACGGGAACGAATGCCGTTGAAGCGGCTTTGAAATTAGCCAGAAAAATCAAGCAAAGACCGGGCATTTTCTCATTCATGGGAGCCTATCACGGGATGACGTTAGGCAGTTTAGCTGCGACTGGCAATATCTCCGCGAGAGCGGGGGCAGGCGTGAGTTTAAATAACGTCACTTTTATGCCCTATCCCTATGGGTTCATGGAAACTTTTAATACCATCGATTATATCGAAGCAGTCCTAAACGATGTCAATTCTGGAATCGAAAAACCAGCGGCAATTATTTTTGAAACGGTGCAAGCTGAAGGGGGAGTCATTGTCGCGCCCGTCGAGTGGATGCAACAACTCAGAGACTTGTGCTCGCGCCACGACATTTTATTAATTTGCGACGACATTCAAGTCGGTTGCGGGCGGACAGGGCCATTCTTCTCCTTTGAAAGAGCTCATATCGTTCCCGATATGGTAATCCTTTCCAAATCGATCAGCGGTTACGGATTTCCGATGTCGCTCCTGTTGTTTAAACCCGAATTAGATATTTGGGAACCGGGCGAACATACAGGTACATTTCGGGGAAATCAACTCGCTTTCGTAGGAGCTGCCGCTGCTCTAGAGTATCGAGAAAATATTCGACTTGAACCAGAAGTACAAGTGAAAGAGTTTTTGTTAAAAAATTTTCTCGCCGAAGAAATCGCCCCCATCAGCCCAAAAATAGATATCCGAGGAATTGGTTTAATTTGGGGCATTGATTTGGTAAAGTTTGGCGGTGCCAGTTTTGCTAAAAAGGTCACTTCGCGGTGTTTCGAGTTGGGATTAATCGTCGAAAGAGTTGGGAGAAATGATACCGCAATCAAAATCTTGCCCCCGCTAACTATAGAATGGCCGATTTTGAAAAAAGGCTGCCTGATCCTGCAACAAGCCTTGTCCGATTGCTTGATATCATGTCCTCACGATTAACCATAATATCCCGGTCGGGGCGGGTTTTTGAGATGGGAGATTATTGGCAGGTATTGTTGGTGAACCCGCCCCTACAAAAATCGCGGTTCCTCGACCGGACATGATATGAATTCCTAATTGCCCTAACTTTTTCAATTTTTTTAATAATGTGAGGAAACGATCGATGATAGCCGTAGCCAATCAAATCAAGCCGCTGACCCCCATTTCAGATAACTTGTTGTCTCAAAAAATTTATTGGTTAAACAAGCTCTCCGGGGAACTGCCGGAGACAACTTTGATAGCCGATTATGCAAGACCTGTGCTAGATAGCGGCAAAAAGCGAGAGGTCGCCTTTGAACTGTCGAGCGAACTGTCTGAAGCGATTTTTAAGTTGGCGAAAAAATCCGATTTGTCAATTTATCTAATTCTCCTCGCTACCGCTAAAATACTGCTCCACAAATATACGAGCAATAGGGACATTATTGTCGGCTCGCCGGTTTACAACCCAGAAAAAAGCGATCGCTTAATTAATCGAGCGGTTCCGCTGCGCTCCACTGTCACTCCTCAACTGACTTTTAAAGAGTTTCTGCTGCAAGTCAAAGATACTGCGATCGCGGCCTACAGCCACCAAAATTATCCGTTTGCTGAATTAGTGCGGTTGTTAAAAATTTCCGAAACTCAGAGCCGCTGTCCAATTTTTGACGTAGCCGTCTTGTGGGAAAACATTCACTCTGCAAGCGAGCTCGCGGAACTCGGCAACGATCTAACAATTGCTTTGAAAGTCAAGGGCGATCGGATTGCCGGCAAAATTGAGTACAGCGACTTGCTTTTCAAAGAGGAAACCATCAGAAGACTGACGGCACACTATGTCAATCTTTTGGAAAACGTCACCAACAACATTCACCTAAAAATTGCGGATCTTAGTTTTTTAAGCAAATCGGAAATCCGCCAGCTATTAGAAACTTTTAACGACAATGCTAGAGAGTATCCTGTCGAGGGAACGATTCACGAGTTATTTGAAAGCCAGGTCGAAAAAACGCCCGATCGCATAGCTGTTGTTTTTGAAGAAACTCAGTTAACTTATCGCGAACTGAACGAAAAAGCGAATCAACTCGCCAGATTTTTGCAGAGTTTAGGAGTCAAAAATCGACAACTGGTGGGAATTCTGCAAAAACGGAGTCCGAATTTTCTCATCGCTATTCTCGCTATTTTAAAGGCGGGGGGAGTCTACGTTCCCATTGACAGCACTTATCCTTCAGAGAGAATTCGCTATATGATTTCTCACAGCGAAGTGCCGATTCTCTTAACAGACGCTTCATTTTTAGAGATTTTGGCAAGCCAAATCGAGTATTGCCCTAAGTTAAAATATTTGGCTTGTTTAGATGCAAAGCCGGAGGGCGCGCCGAGCTCCGCCGCCGAGGTTCAGATATGCGATCGCACAAGTTTCGATAAACTGCCCGCAGCCAATCTAGAAACTAGCAATCGCGGCACCGATCCAGCTTACGCGATTTATACCTCCGGTTCCACCGGATTGCCCAAGGCAGCTATTATCCGACACGGCGGCGCGATCAATCACATTTACGCTCAATTTGAGGCGCTGGGATTGACTGAAGAATTTACCTTTTTGCAAAGCGCTCCTGCTTCATCGGATATTTCGGTTTGGCAATTTTTAGCGCCTCTTCTAATTGGCGGAAAAACCGTAATTGCCGATGCGGAAACAATTTGCAATCCAGAAAAATTGTTTGAGGTAATTCAAAAACACAAATTAACCCTCGTCGAACTCGTTCCCACCGTTGTCCGAGGATTGACAGACTATCTTTCAAAATTATCGCCGCAGCAACGAGCGTTTCCCAATTTAAAATGGATGATGGTAACGGGAGAATCCGTCTCGGTAGAGTTGGCGAATCAGTGGTTGCGCCTGTATCCTTCTGTCGGCGTTGTCAATGCTTACGGCCCTACAGAAGCGGCTGACGATATTACGCAGGCAATTATTGATAAACCTTTGCCGGAAAATCAGCGATCGCTATCCATTGGCCAACCCCTCGCCAATTTAAATCTTTACATCCTCGACTCTCAGATGAAATTAGTGCCCGTGGGAGTGCCGGGAGAGATTTGCGTGTCGGGATTTGGCGTCGGCGAGGGCTATTGGAAAGATGAAAAGAATACTCAATTAAGCTTTGTTGAAAATCCCTTTCCAAATACGGCAAAACCGCTGCCGGGAATTGACAAAGATTTAATGTACAAAACCGGAGATTTAGGGCGGTGGCTTCCCGACGGAACGATCGAATTTTTAGGCCGCATCGATCGCCAGGTAAAAATTCGCGGTTTCCGCATCGAACTAGGAGAAATAGAGGCGGTATTGGAGCGGCATCCAGCCGTGCGGGAGACGGCGGTTATTGTCAGGGAAGATAACCCCGGTAACAAGCGTTTAGTTGCTTATATCGCTGCGTACAAGGATAGTTTTTCAGAGTCTCAACCGTCGAGCCTTGCAGATGAATTATGCGGCGATTTAAAACAAAAATTGCCGGAGTATATGGTGCCTTCAGCCTTCGTGCTGCTGGAGGCGCTGCCGCTTTTGCCGAATGGGAAGGTCGATCGCCGATCGCTGCCCGCACCGGAAAAAAGCGCGCTCTCTGCAGTGCGATCGCCTGTGGAGGAAATGGTTGCTGGCATCTGGAGCGAAGTGTTAGGCATCGAGGGAATTGGCAGCGAGGATAACTTCTTTGAATTGGGAGGACATTCGCTATTAGCTACTCAGGCGATCGCGCGCCTGCGAGAAGCGTTTAAAATTGAATTGCCCCTGCGCGTCTTATTTGAATCGCCAACAGTGGCAAGTTTGAGCGATTGCATTTCCCTTCTCAGCAGCAGCGAGCAAAAACAAGAAGCACCCCCGATCGATCGCGCACCGCGAGGCCCAGAATTGCCCCTTTCTTTCGCACAACAGCGGCTGTGGTTCGTCGATCGATTGCAACCGGGCGATCCGGCTTACAATATCCCCGCAGCCGTGCGCTTGAAAGGTGCGATCGACCTGACAGCATTAGAGCGCAGTTTCCAAGCAGTTATCGATCGCCACGAAGCCTTGCGGACAACATTTGGCGCCGTGGAAGGGCGGCCCGTTCAGTTGATAATTCCCGAACCTACTTTCGCCCTCTCAGTGATAGATTTGCAGCACTTTCCTCAATCTCAGCGAGAAGCAGAAGCCATGCGGCTCGCCGCCGAGGAAGCGCAACAACCTTTTGACTTAGCAAACTGGCCATTAATGCGAGTCACTTTGCTACAGCTAGGCGACACAGAATTTATCTTATTGCTAACCATCCATCACATCGTTGCAGATGGCTGGTCTCTAGGGGTACTGGTGCGGGAAATGGCAACCCTCTACGAAGCTTTTTGCACTGGCAAACCCTCCCCACTTCCCGAACTTTCAATCCAATACGCCGATTATGCCGTGTGGCAGCGCAAGTGGCTTTCTGGAGAAGTTTTAGAAGCAAAACTTGCTTATTGGAAGCAACATTTAGGCAATCCTTTGCCAGTGCTGCAACTGCCTGCCAAACAACTTCCAAGCGCCGCTGTTTCTACCTATCGCGCTGCCCTTAAACCTTTCCAGCTTTCCCCAAACCTTTCGGCAGCGCTCAACAAGCTGAGCCGCCAACAAAATGTCACCCTATTTATGACGTTGCTAGCTGCTCTGGAAACGCTGCTATATCGATCGACAAATCAGGATGACATGGTGGTCGGCACCGACCTCGCCAACCGCACCCAATTGGAAACAGAATCTCTAATTGGTTTCTTTGTCAATATCTTGCTTTTGCGCGGCGATCTGGGCGGCAATCCTACTTTTATTGAATTGCTCGATCGCGTGCGCGAAGTCACCTTAAAAGCCTACGCTCACCAGGATTTACCATTCGACAAATTGGTAGAGGAATTGCGGCCCGATCGCAGCCTGAATCAAACACCGCTCTTTCAAGTCTTATTCGTCATGCAAAATATGCCCATGCCTGCTTTAGAGCTAGGCGGGTTAACTTTGACTCCCTTAGAACTCGACAGCGGCACCGCCAAATTTGATTTAGTTCTCTTCGTAGGAGAAACCGAGCAAGGAATTGCAGGCACTTGGAAATACAATACTGACCTTTTCGAGGCCGCCGCCATCGAGCAAATGTCCAGCCGTTTTGAAACCTTACTCAACAGCATTGCGGCGGAGCCTGAAACTCGGTTAAATAACTTACAAATTCTCACAGAAGCGGAAAAAGAACAACAAGCAATGCAAGAAGTCAAGCGCGAAAAGCTGAATTTTAGCAAGTTTAAGAGTGTTAAACCGAAAGTAGTCACTCTGCCAGACGGCGAGTTGATAAAAACCGAATTTCTCCAGCCTGGGGAACTATTCCCGCTAGTCATTAAACCCGCTGCCAGCGATGTCGATCTCATTGATTGGGCGAAAAACAACCGAACTGCGATCGAGACTAAATTGCAGCAACACGGTGCAATTTTGTTTCGAGGCTTTACCGAGCCCTTAGTTTCTACTTTCGAGCAGTTTGCCTTGGGGATTTGTCCGCAACTGTTCGGCGAGTACGGAGATTTGCCGCGCGAAGGAATCGGCGGAAAAGTTTACGGTTCAACTCCTTACCCAGCAGATAAAGCTATCTTATTTCACAGCGAGAGTTCGCACCTGCACCGCTGGCCGATGAAAATCTGGTTTTTCTGCGTTCAGCCAGCGCAACAAGGCGGAGAAACGCCGATTGTTGACTGCCGTAAAATTTACCAGTTGCTAGATCCGAAACTCAGAGAAAAATTTGCCCAAAAGCAAATTATGTACGTCCGCAACTACACAGAGGGACTGGATGTAAGCTGGAAAGATTTTTTCCAAACAGAAGACAAATCCGTGGTTGAGGAATACTGCCGGCAAGCTGGGATGGAATTTGAGTGGAAAGCAGGAAATAATTTGAGAACCCGCAAAATTCGCCCCGCAATTGCCAAGCACCCAAAAACCAAAGAGATGGTATTTTTCAACCAACTTCCTTTGCACCACATTTCCTGTTTGGATGCAGCCACCCGCGCTTCCTTGCTCTCTGTTTTTGGAGAAGAGAACCTCCCCCGCAATGTTTATTACGGTGACGGCACTCCTATTGAAGACTCGGTAATGGAAGAAATTCAGGCAGTGTACGCGCAAGCTGCTGTTAGTTTTCCCTGGCAAGCAGGAGATATCCTAATGCTAGATAATATGCTTGCCGCTCACAGTCGCAATCCATTTATCGGTTCGCGAAAAATTGTGGTAGCGATGGGCGAAATGATCGGTGAAGCAGAGATTTAATTCCTTCTCATATCATGTCCGGTCGATTAGCCTGATTCCTGTAGGGGCGGGTTCACCAATAATATTTGCCAATAATTGACAATCTCAAAAACCCGCCCGACCGGGATATTATGGTCAATCGATCGGACATGATATCATCTCTTCCCGGCAAAAGTAACGAGAATAAAGTAGTGATTTGAGAAATAGGAACAATGCAAACAATTAATGGATTTCGGCTTTCACCCCAGCAAAAATATCTCTGGCTGTTGCAGCAAGACAGCCCTGCTTATCGCATTCAATCCGCTATTTCGATCGAGGGAATTCTTCAAACTGATAACCTCAAGAAAGCTTTAGAAAAAGTTAGCGATCGCCACGAAATTATCCGCACCAGCTTTCATGGAAAAGCAGGGCTAAAAATTCCAATACAAGTTATCTCCGAACCGAGCTCTGTTTCGTGGAACTGGGTTAACTTAAGTGAAGCGACTCCCCAGGAGCAAGAAGCCCAACTAGAAGAGATTTTTCAGCAAGAAAAGAGCGCTTTCTTCAACTTCGATCGCAATCCTGTTTGGCACTTGTCTTTAATTACACTTTCATCTGAGAGGCATATTTTACTGGTTAGTTTGCCCGCACTGTGCGCCGATAGTCGCACACTAAAAAATCTGGTTCAAGAAATCAGCCAGTGCTATGTGGCCTGCCTTCACGGCGAAGAAATTACCGATGAAGTTGTGCAATACATTCAATTTTCCGAATGGCAAAATGAATTGCTCGAAGATGAGGAAGCGGCGGAGGGCCAAGAATACTGGACTGGGCATAATTATTCAGCGCTAGCGAGTTTAAGGTTGCCGTTTGAAAATAGATTAATTAACGCGCCAGCTCAATTTACTCCGCAAGCTTTTGAGGTTAAATTAGAGTTAGCTTTGCTGGAAAAAGTAGAAGCGATCGCCCGCCAGTACAACACCTCACTTTCTACATTCTTGCTCGCTTGCTGGAAAATTTTGCTCTGGCGACTGATTGGCCAATCAGAGCTCACTGTTGGCGTGGCATTCGACGGTCGAAAATACGAAGAATTAGAGCCAGCACTGGGGCTGTTTGCCAAATTTTTACCGCTGCGGGGCAAACTAACAGAAAACTTTTCCTTCGCGGAAACCTTGCAGCAAATTCAGCAGGAAGAATGCGAAGCATACAAGTATCAAGAATATTTCTCCCACGAATATCTAGGCAACTCTTCCGGCTTTTCATTTGGTTTCGAGTTTGAGGAACAAGTCGAAAAGCATTCGGCTAGTGGCGTATGTTTTTCGATTTACAAGCAGTATGCGTGCTGCAATCGCTTCAAAGTTAAACTCTCTTGCCACCGCCAAAATGACTCGCTCACCGCTGAGTTTCACTACGATCCTATCTTCCTTGCAGACAACAGTATCCGGTGCTTGGCAGAGCAATTTTACGCCTTGGTGCAAAGTGCGGCCAGCAACCCACAAACCGCGATCGGCAAGCTCGAAATGCTGAGCGATCGCGCCCGAAATCAATTATTAGTAGAATTCAACAGCACAAAAGCAGATTACCAATTCGATAAGTGCGTGCATCACCTATTTGAAGAGCAAGCAGAGCGATCGCCCAACAGTATAGCTGCTGTTTTTGAAGATCGGCAAATTACCTACAGCGAACTCAACGCCCGCGCTAACCAAATCGCCCGTTACTTGCAGCAATTAGGTGTCAAGCCAGAGGTGATTGTCGGCATTTGTGTCGATCGCTCTTTAGAGGCGATCGCGGGAATTCTAGGCATTCTCAAAGCAGGTGGCGCGTACTTACCGATCGACCCAGCCATGCCCAAAGAGCGCCTAGCATTGATGTTGCAAAATGCTCAGACTTTAGTGCTGTTAACCCAACAGCATCTCATCAAAAATTTGCCGGAAACTCAGGCACAGATCGTCTGCTTAGATACAGACATTCCCTCTTTTTCTCCTACTACTTTCGTCTCTGCTTCTGGTGAAAATTTAGCTTACATTATCTATACCTCCGGTTCCACCGGCACACCCAAAGGAGTCGCCATTGAACACCGACAACTGCTCAATTACCTGCACGGCATTCAGGAAAAATTAAACCTGCCATCAGGTGCAAATTATGCCACCGTTTCCACCTTCGCAGCCGACTTAGGACACACTGTTATTTTCCCCGCTTTGTGTTCGGGTGGATGCCTGCACATCATCTCTCAAGAACGCGCAACAGATCCTCAAGCAATTGCCGCTTATTTTCAGCAGCATTCTATCGATTGTCTGAAAATTGTTCCCTCTCACTTAAAAGCTTTGTTGAGCGCTTCTAACCCCGCGCATATCTTGCCGAAAAAGCGATTAATTCTCGGCGGCGAGCCTTTGATGTGGAATTTAATTGAAACAATTCAGAAATACAATCCAGACTGCTCGATCTTCAACCATTACGGGCCGACAGAAACAACTGTAGGCGTGCTGACTTATCAGGTAAAAATGCAGGGCGATCGCATTTCCCAGACAGTTCCTTTAGGTCGCCCGCTACCCAACACGCAGATTTATTTACTCGATTCGCACTTGCAGCCGGTTCCTGTAGGGGTAGCCGGTGAATTATATATTGCTGGGGCGGGATTGGCTCGCGGCTATCTAAACCAACCAGAACTCACGGCCGAAAAATTCATTTGCAATTCATTCACTCAGGAACGGGAAACTCGACTTTACAAAACTGGCGACTTAGCTCGCTATTTGCCAGACGGAAATATCGAATTTATCGATCGCGCCGATCGCCAAGTAAAGCTGCGAGGTTTCCGCATTGAATTAGGGGAAATTGAGGCGGGGCTGTCTCATCATCCCTCTGTACGCGAAGCAGCCGTTTTACTTCAGGAAAATGAACCGGGGAATCAGCGTTTAGTCGCCTATATCGTTGCTCGCTCAAAACTCAGCCTTCAGGACTCACAACTGATTGAAAGCCTGCGTTCGTTCCTCAAAGAAAAGCTGCCCGAATACATGATACCTTCTGCTTTTGTGCTCCTGAAAGCGCTGCCGCTGACTCCCAATGGCAAAATAGACCGTCAAGCGCTTCCTGCACCGTCCATAGCAGCCAATTTGACAGATACGTTTGTAGGCCCTCGCACTCTCGGTGAGGAGATTCTTGCCGGAATTTGGAGCCAGCTTCTCAACCTTCAAAAGGTAGGAATTCACGACAATTTCTTTGACTTGGGGGGACACTCATTACTGATTACTCAGTTGTTAGCCAAAGTGCGAGAATCTTTTCAGGTGGAATTGCCTTTGCGCGTTTTGTTTGAAGCTCCTACTGTAGCTGGTTTAGCTGAAAAAATCGAAATGCGACAAGGGGGCAACACAGCGGGCGATCGCCCCTCGAATTTCGATATTAACGCTGAAGTGGTTTTAGATCCGGCAATTCGCCCTGCAACTCCATTGAGCGAGCCAAAAACTGAACCAGCTTGCATTTTCTTAACAGGGGCGACGGGCTTTTTGGGAGCCTTTTTACTCCGCGATCTCTTGCAACAAACTCAAGCAGAAATTTATTGCCTAGTCCGTTCTGCCGATGCAGAATCAGCTAAAAAGCGGATTCAAAGCAGCCTGGAATCCTATTTAATTTGGGATGAAAGCAGCAGCGATCGCATTATCCCAATTGCTGGAGATTTGTCTCAACCACTGTTGGGGCTTTCCGAGGAGCAGTTCCGAGTTTTAGCCAGTAAAATTGATGTCATTTACCACAATGGCGCGTTTGTCAAGTTTACTTATCCCTACTCGGTTCTCAAACCCGCTAACGTTTTGGGGACGCAGGAAGTTCTGAGATTGGCGAGTCAAAGTAAGCTAAAACCAGTCCATTTAATTTCTACGATTTCCGTTTTCTCGGCAATGGGAGAAGCTGGGATTAAGGTGGTGCGAGAGGAGGATGAACTCACTCCGGGAGAGGGTCTCAAAGGCGCTTACACTCAGACTAAGTGGGTGGCAGAAAAGTTAGTAGAGGTCGCGCGCGATCGCGGGATTCCTGTTACCATTTACAGGCCGGGCCGCATTTCTGGGGACAGCAAAACAGGGGCTTGCAATCCCAGCGACTTACTGTACAGGTTAATCGCTGGTTGCGTGCAACTTGGATGTGCGCCCGATGACGATAAGCTGATGAATGTAGCGCCTGTTGACTATGTGAGCGGAGCGATCGTTCATCTTTCGAGGCAAAAAGAATTGCTCGGAAAGACTTTTCATTTAGTCAACCCTCAGTCTTTTCAAATGAGTGAATTGCTTGGCTGGATTTGCTCAATGGGTTATCCAATCAAACGAGTTTCTTCTGAGGCTTGGCAAGCAGAAATAATCAATCGCGCTGGAAATTCTCCCGATCATGCTTTGTACCCGCTTGTCGGTCTTTTTTCCGAAAAAGTTTCTGAAGCGGAAATGGCTAAATCTGCGACGCTGCAATTTGATTGCCAGAATGCGTTGAAGGGACTTTCTGGAACAAATATTATCTGCCCGCAAGCGGATGCGAGTTTGTTTCGGACTTATTTTTCATATCTCGTCGATTGTGGCTTGATAGATAGTCGCAATTAAAACCTGTAAGGGCGCAAAGCATTGCGCCCCTACCTACCTAACTCAAACTCTGGAAAATTCAAAATGAACGAACAATTACAGCAAAGACACATGAAAGCCCTGATAGAGCGCTACACCTATCGCACCAAGACTTCTAAGAATTTCGCGCAAAAATACCGTCCGGTTCTCGCGGACAATCGGGCTTCTGATGGGTTTCGCTTTCCTGTCAAGGAGATGTTTTATCCGATTGTTGCCTCGCGATCGCTTGGCTCTAAAATGTGGGATGTTGATGGCAATGAATACATCGATATCACGATGGGATTGGGCATCAATCTTTTCGGTCACAATCCGCCTTTTATTAAAGAAGCCCTATTAGAGCAACTCGATCGCGGTGTGCAAATTGGTGCACAAGCAGAACTTGCCGGAGAAGTTGCAGAATTAATCTGCGAACTAACGGGAATGGATCGCGTCGCTTTTTCTAATACCGGCACTGAAGCGGTGATGGCAGCTCTACGATTAGCTAGAGCGGCAACTAAACGCAATAAAATTGCTTTTTTTTCTGGTTCTTATCACGGTCATTTTGACGGAACTCTCGCAGTTGTCAAAAAGATAAATGGCGATTTATGCACCATTCCAAAAGCGCCAGGAATTCTCGCTAATTTTATTGAAGATGTTTTAGTTTTGGATTACGGAAGCCCTCATGCCCTGGAAATTATCAAAGCTCACCAGCACGAATTAGCTGCGGTTCTCGTGGAGCCGGTGCAAAGCAGCCGTCTCGATTTGCAACCCAAAGAATTTCTCCAGCAACTCAGGCAATTAACAAAAGAATCAGAAATTGCGCTGATTTTTGATGAAATGGTTAGTGGTTTCCGAATTCATCAAGGTGGCGCGCAGGCGTGGTTTGGCATTGAAGCAGATATTGCAACTTACGGTAAAATTGTCGGGGGCGGTATGCCCATTGGAATTATCGCGGGAAAAGCTGCTTATATGGATAAAATTGACGGCGGTTTGTGGAACTACGGTGATGATTCCTACCCCCAGGTAAAAACAACAATTTTTGCCGGCACTTTTTGCAAGCACCCACTTGCTCTGGCCGCTGCGCGTTCCGTACTGCGCTATCTTAAAAGTCAAGGCCCAACCCTTCAGCAGCAGTTGAATCAGCGAACTTCGCACCTCGTTGAAACCCTGAATGCTTATTTCAAAGAAAATGAAGTATCTGTCTGGCTTGTAAATTTCGGATCGCAATTTCGCGCTGCTGCATCCGTTGAGATAGATCCGCTACTTTTTCACTTACTCGAAAAGCGTATTTTCATATCCGAAGGTCGTAGCTGCTTTCTCTCCACTGCTCACACTCATGAAGACACAGATAGCATCATTCAGGCGGTTAAAGAGAGCATTCAAGAAATGCGCGAAGGAGGCTTTTTTCCGATTCAGCAATAAACTTGGTTTTTGACCTATCGCATTTTTAACGGACTCAGATTTAACTCACCTCCGAACCTCAATTTTCAGGAATGGAGAACTGGGCGATCGTTTTGGACAGAAATTGTTGAATATTTCTACTTACCATTGTCTCGGATGATTCACTTTGAGCTACTCAATCCATGTACGCTGTGCGTTGGGGATTGCGGAATGTGAGTTTAATTTTCAGTGCGTTGCATCTGCGCTTTCCTCGAAGATTGAGGCAATAAGTCTCAGGACTAATGGTTACTAAGGAATGAGATTTAAATAACTTACACTCTTGAAAGTGGGGAGTAGGGGCCCTAGCGTCGGGCCCGCCCTTTTTGGACGGGCTTTCAGGCCCATCCCACCATAACAATTAAAATTGTAAGTTATTTAATTCGCGATCCTAAACTACTGACTAAATCAATCATTAATAAATTCACCTTCACAGATAATCGAGTCTCTTTTCTCCAAATCTTCTTGATTCCATACCGCGTTAAATGCTGCGGAACTTAAGGAAGTTGACATCGTATTTAATGTTGTGTTGTAGTATTCGGCAGCATTATTAAGTTCTACCTGTGGCGCTTCCTTGAAGTATGAATTAATATCAGGCGTACAACGCTGGGCTTGGTAGTATAAATAAGCTTCAGCATTAATGCACATTACGTGGTAAAAATCCTTATTTGCTGCCGCAACATCTCCAAGTTTATACAGCGCTAAACCCCGGTTGAGATAAGCTTTAACATAATTCGGATCTAGTTCTACTGCTTTGTCAAAGTCTTCAATTGCAAGCTGCATTTGTTTTAATTTATAGCGAACGCAACCTCTGTTATAATAGGCATAAACATTTTGTGGGTCGATAGCGAGTGCAATGTTGTAATCGGCCATCGCCTGCGTATTGTCTCCTAATTGGTGGTAACAGAGACCTCGATTTATGTAAGCTTTGATATATTTAGGATTCAACCGCAGCGTTTCGTTAAAGTTTTCCGTTGCTGCCTCTTTTTCTCCCAAAAGGTAGTAAGCGCGACCCCGGTTGTAATAGGTTTTATAATTGTGGGAATTGATAGATAGAGCTCGATTGTAGTCTTCTATTGCTTCTTCGTAGTTTCCTAAATTAGCAAGTACAAGTCCCCGGTTGTTGTAGATAGCGTGGCTGTTAGGCTTATTTGCTAAAGCGCAGTTGAGATCTTCAATGGCTTTTTCGTGTTCTCCGAGATGACGCCAAGCATTGCCTCGATTCAAGTAAGCCTCGAAGAAATTAGGATTGATATCTAGGGCTTGGCTGAGGTCGGCGATCGCTTTTTGGTAGTCTTTCATGTAATAGTAAACCAAGCCGCGATTGTTATAGGCTTTGGCATCGGCGGGATTGAGTTGCAGTATGCGATCGAAATCGTCGATCGCCGCTTCATAGTTTCCTTTCTTGGCGCTGTGCAAACCGCGCTTGTAAAATTGTTTGAGGTTCATAGGTCAACTTTCAGGATTGCTTGATTCTGGGGGTTGATTCCTGTGCAGTCAGTTTTGAGTTGAACAACTGTTAAACTTCTCTTTTTTGGCCACCCGTTATTAGATTACCCTCAAATTGATTGTAGGCTATCTACCGGAAACAGGATTTTAGGTTCATTTTAACAGCAGTTAAATCCTGTGGAAAGGCTCTGCACGTCGGCAGGATTTACTTCGTCAGTTCCATTGTTTAGGCGATCGACTTTCGCTTAAAAGTCTAGTTTTAGTTGGTGTTCTGTGTCTCTTGATGCGGCTGCGCTCGGCTCGATCGGCAAATTAAGTTTGATACCGCTACTCAGTATAAATTGTTGCCAGCAGTCCTACCGAGTAAACTCTATATTTTTTTGACAAATTTCGTCTCAGTATTTGCTGCAGTACGTATCTACAAACTTTTGTTGCCTAATTACCAATTAGCGATTTATTTCTTCTTCTACATAAACCCTCAATTTCTCCAAATCTGGAAGTTCGATCAATTCTTGTTCCTTTTCTTTAACCGACACGGGCATCATCACAGGTTTACGCTGCTCGATCCAGCAACTCGCCAGCGGTAAAGTTTGTTCCAAATCTTCCAAAGGCCTCGGAATTACCATCACCGCGTTCAACTCGCCAATTCGCTCAGCTTCGTACATTCCGGCCTCTACGGCTACTGCTACATCTGCTACTGCACCGCGAATAATTGCCGTGCACAAACCGGCGCCAATTTTCTCGTAAGCTGCCAAGTGTACGTCTGCGGATTTGAGCATAGCATCGCAAGCACCCACCATTGCCGGGAATCCCCGGGTTTCGAGCAAACCGATCGCCTGATTGCTAAGCCGAGAATAACTGCCTTTTTCCGAAAGTTCAGTCAGCCGAAAGCCGATCGGCAAAACCACTTCCAAATTAGCCAAAGGCCTAGGAATCACCAACTTAGAAACAAACTGCCCGAACTGTTCGGCAGTTTGAGCTCCAGCTTCCACAGCCAAACGCACATCCGAAATTCTGCCCCGGACGATCGCGGTACAGTGACCGGAACCAATTTTTTCGTATCCTACTAAAATCACTCCTGCCGACTTCAGCATCATGTCAGCAGTCCCCACAATTGCCGGAAAACTCTTGGTGGATACCAAACCCAAAGCGGTGTCTTTGAAGTATTCCTGGCGCTGCGATCGCTCTTCGTGACTGTTACGATCTATTTGTCCGTCCATCTTCTATTACCCTTAGAAACTTCCCAAAATAAAAATTTGTTGATAGTTTATAGTTTCTCAGATGAGAAGACAGACTGCACGAGCTACAAGACACAGATTGCTGCGGCAAGGCCTTACAAATTGCTGAGCTACCAATAATATGAGATTACCTATTTATATTTGATCTTTCTGCCTTCAGCATAGCTGCCTTTTGCCGAAATGACCAAGAATTTCAAAGGTGATACCCGCCACGTGATTTATCTCGCGCAAATCAATCGAAAGCATCTCAAATCTAAAATCCTTGCGTCCCCCGAATTTATAAGAGCGCAAGTCAATCCAAAATCCAAAATCTAAAATCTCAAATCGAATGACGGCTACCCGGAACCGCCCGATAGAGTTTGGCCGTTTTCCTCCGAGCGATTAAAAGCTTGTCGGTGCGGAAACAGCGTCCCCAACAGCCGATTGATGTGAGCTTGACCGTACAGAATAGTTGGCGTTTCCCCTGGTTGAGGCGGCTCTGCGGCGGTGGATTCCGGCGGGTCTGGGGCCGTCTCCGGCGCAGTTTGAGGCGGTGTTTGGACTGGTTGTGGCGGCTCGATCGGCTCGATCGGTCGATCGACTGGTGGCGTAGTGGCTTCGGGGGTTTCTGGTGATGTTGGCGCTGCTGTTGGCGCTGCTGTTGGCGCTGCTGCTGTTGGTTCTGGGGCGACTTGGCGGCTGGTATCTCCCATTAGAGAACCTGCTGCCATAATTTGCATTTTGTCGATACAAGGATTGATTAGGGTCGTCGCGGCACCAATACAGGCATTTTCCCCGATCGTTCCCGCACCTATCACCAGCACCCCTGCACCCAGAATAACGCCCGCCGCGATTTCCAGAGTACCTTCACGGGCGTGAAGGATAACTCCCATACCGATACAGGCACCGGCGGCGATCGAGATCCGGCTTCCGGGCTCTGCTTGCAGGATTGCTCCAGGGGCGATCGCCGCACCCTCATGAACAACTACATCGCCACTCATCAAAATCTGAGAGTTGCTACTTAATTGCAGGGGCGATAAATACATTCGACTTCACCATGAAAGGAGCTATTTTTTTCGATAAAACGACTTTAAATTATGGGTTTTCTCGACTGATAAATTTAACCATGTCAATCTAAGAAACGATAATTTACTAATACTGAGAAGCTTGATGCTTTAACGTTTTATAGAAACTTTCAGAAGATTCTAGATTTTGACCAACATTTGTGAATCGAGCTTTTTAACTATCTCAAATCCAACTTCAATCCGCTGGGGTTTCTCCCGTTGGCCCCAGTGCGAGGGCTGAACGGAAGAAACAAGCTAATTACCTAGCAAATTAAGGACGCTGGATAATTTCTTCCAGTACCCGGCGCTTCGCCTTGGAGTCGATGCCCAGCAAGCGGACGTACTCGCCGCTGTGTTCTTTGAGACAGCTTTCGAGGGCAGAAATCACTTCGGATTCGCGGTTGGATGAGATCGGGGCGCAACTGCTCCAAGAACCGGTGCGGAAACGGCGCGCGTCGGCGTGTTCCGTGCCAATTTTGTAGCCTTGGGAAAGCAGGTTGCGGATTTGGTCGATCGTCTTGCCGGTCAAACTTCCGCTGCTGGCCGAACCAGTCGAAGCTGCTTTGTATCCCGATGTTGCTGCAGGCTTGGCCGATTGAGCAACTGGGCCGTCTGGACGCTGAATAAGTTCTTCTACCACGCGGCGCTTAGCTTTCGGGTCAATCCCGATCAAGCGCACGTACTCGCCTGGGTACTCGTTCATCACAGATTCTAAAGCGGCGATCGCCTCAGATTCATTTCTCACTTGCAGCGAAGCCCCGCTTTGCCAAGAACTGGTGCGGAAGCGGCGCGCGTCGGCGTGTTCCGTGCCAATTTTGTAGCCTTGAGCTAGCAAGCCGCGAACCTGAGTCACTGTTTCGGCACTCAATTTTCCGCTTGACACGGAACCGCTATTGTGGTATGAAGCTTGTTGTGCAACTTTACCGTTAGATTGGTGAGTTTTCGCACCGTTAGAACCGTTAGAGCCGTTTTCTCCCGGTCTTTGGACGATTTCTTCTAGTACGCGGCGCTTGGCTTTGGTGTCAATCCCGATCAAGCGGACGTATTCTCCTTGGTGTTCGGCCATGCAAGCTGACAAAGCCGCGATCACTTCAGAGTCACGGGTTGAGGAAATCGGGCCGCAAGTACGCCAAGAACCGGTACGGAAGCGGCGTGCGTCGGCGTGTTCGGCTCCCACGCTGTATCCTTGAGCTAGTAAATTACGGATGCTATCGGCAAGAGTTGAACTCAATTGGGTGCCGGCATGGGTAGAATATTTGGTTTGAGTCATATTTGGGTTTTTAGTTTGCTCGTTGCGAATTGGTGCTAGACAGGCGATGTTCTCAGCGCAGCGATAACCCGTTCTCAGAGCGTCATTGATGCCGATGACATGGGTCGCAAATTGAATGTCAGAATCTTGAACGTCAGGCAAGCGATCGGCTTGCTTCTGATTAGTGATGATGGCTCCCGAAGGTACGTACTTACCGGGGGGAATCTCCACATCTTTAATTAGTACGTGCATCATGACAATGCAGCCGTTGCCCACTCTGGCATTGAACACCGTGGAGCGAAAGCCGATAAAGCAGTTGTCGCCCACGTAGGCCGGGCCGTGAATTAAACTCATGTGGGTGAGGGAAGTATTTTTCCCCACCCACACAGAATAGGATTTGTCGTCGTCTCCTGTGACACGGCCTTGTTCTAGGCCGTGAATCACTACTCCGTCTTGAATGTTGCTTCCTTGTCCGATATAAAAAGGAGTGCCTTCATCGGCGCGGATAGATGTCCCGGGGGCAATCATCACATTAGAACCGATATGCACATCCCCAATAATGTTAGAAAAGGAATGTACGAAGGCGGTGTCGTGAATTTTAGGCTCAGCCAAGTTTTTCGACCAAGGCGTCGGGGGAGCCGCAACGTTGCGGACTGCCATAAATTAAGTTCTCCTAAGCTGAAAAATCTTTTTGTTAGTTGTTAGTTGTTAGTTGTTAGTTGTTAGTTGTTAGTTGTTAGTTATTTTTCCACTAACTGCTAACTGCTAACGGTTGCAACTAGCCGTACGGGTCGTCTTTTTTACTGTAAATGAGGCGGTTTTCTACATTGACAGTATCTATAATGCCTACTACTAGAGCATCGATCGGACGGTTTTCGCTTCCGGGCGCGATCCGGGCTGCGCTGCCTCGGGTTACTAAAACCCATTCATCTATACCAGCGCCCACACAGTCAGCGGCTACCTCATAGCCGGGAACTGGCGAACCTTCCTCATCGATGAATTGCAGCAGTAGAAATTTCGATCCTCTCAGTGTCGGCTCTTTTTGGGTACTGACAACTGTGCCGAGAACTTTGGCCATTTGCATTTTAGGTAATAGGTAATAGGTAATTGGTAATTGTCATTTTTTCACTTAGTCACTTGTCGTTTTTAGATTTGCTTTCTTCTGTCTGCTCTGCGTCTTTTAGAGTTTTTCGTCTAGTAACTAATGACTCGCCAGAAACGGGTAAAATTCCCCACTTAAGTGGACGAGATCGAAATTTTAGACTAAGAGTTCAAGCTCCCCAATTCAATGCGAGAGTCAATCTAAAATCTAAAATCTAAAATCTAAAATCGACGGACTCATGATTCATGACTAATAACCAATATCCCATGCCCACCTCAATTAAAAATTAAAAATGCTAAATCAAAAACATCGCGATTTTTAATTTTTAATTACCAAACGCCCCTAACAGCCGTGAAGCGAAGCTATCCCGTAGGGAATCGCCTATCTTATGATCTGTTGAGAGGGCGAATGCCACTCACGCCTTCACGGAACTGTTCTACAGCTTCGGTGTAGCGAATCGGCAGCACGTACTCTAAGTTTTCGTGAGGGCGGGCGATAATGTGGGTGGACATCACTTGTCCGCCGTTAACGCGCTTCACTGACTCTACTCCGGCTGCGACAGAAGCTTGCACTTCCGAGACATCTCCTCTTACAATGACCGTAACCCGAGCGCTACCGATTTTTTCGTAGCCTACCAAGGTGACGCGGGCTGCTTTGACCATCGCGTCAGCGGCTTCTACCACTGCGGGGAAGCCTAGGGTTTCGATCATGCCAACTGCAATTGCCATTGGTTTTACTCCTGATTGAATATTTGGGGAACTAAACAGTTAATTTTTGACGATCGCACAAATTTTTCTTTAACGAAATTTTTGTGCGCTAAGAACTTAGTAGCCTCGGAACTGTTCTACTGCTTCTGTATATCGAATCGGCAGAACGTATTCTAGGTTTTCGTGGGGGCGAGCGATGATGTGGGTAGAGACGACTTCTCCGCCGTTGACCCGCTTGACGGATTCCACTCCGGCTGCGACTGAGGCTTGGACTTCCGACACGTTGCCGCGCACAATTACGGTGACGCGGGCGCTGCCGATTTTTTCATAGCCCACGAGGGTAACGCGGGCAGCTTTGACCATAGCATCGGCAGCTTCCACCACAGCGGGAAAACCTTTTGTCTCAATCATTCCCACGGCAATTGACATTTTTGAATCTCCTTTGAGGATGAGCGAAATTACCGTTACAAATCTTTGAGAAATCTAAAAATTTGGACGGGGAGGCCCACATTTTTTAGTAAGGCAGTGTAAAGCTTCCTATCCTATAAGAATAGGGGAAGCTGTCCACCTTGACAATATAAACTAACATCATAATGTTTAATAACAAAAATTAAATTTTTTTATGTTACTTAAAATAATTTAATATTTATTTAATAATCTTAATATAGAGAAGGGTAGATGCCGACGACGAGGGGGGATTAAAGTAAGTAATAATACTCATAAAGTAGAGTTCGGTATGTGAAGCCGGAGCTGAGTTACTGTAGGGAAACTGGGGGATTCCCAAAGGGGATCGCAGGGAAATAGGCAAAAAAGGCAGTCTTGGCCCATTGGCAGGCATTTTTTTCTTTGAGTGCCTCGTCTGCTCAGCATATAAATTAGTGTTGAGATAATTATCAGTTTTGATGCTTTCATGTATAGTTAATCTGGACTGCAAATTATTTTGCCACAACTATACGATCGGGTTTAGTCAAAGTTTTAGGGCCTCGCGCGATCGCCCGCGACTGTTTTTGTATAAAAGCAGCCAGTAATTTCAAGTTTAAGGCATAAATTAAATGACTCAATTTCTCCTCCAAGCCTGTTGGTGGGTACCTTTATATGGCTTAATAGGCGCAATTTTAACTTTGCCGTGGTCTACCGGCACCGTTCGCAGAACAGGCCCGAGACCAGCCGCTTACTTCAATTTGCTGATGACAGTGGTGGCTTTCATACACGGATCGGTTATTTTTACAGCGACTTGGGATCAACCGCCTCAACAGTTGCTCGTGCACTGGGTGCAAGCAGCCGATTTAGATTTGTCTTTTGCAATAGAAATCTCCACGGTCAGCGTCGGAGCAATGGAGTTAGTTACACTTCTGAGTTTGCTAGCACAAATTTACGCTCTAGGCTACATGGAAAAAGACTGGGCGCTAGCTCGATTTTTTGGGCTGCTCGGTTTTTTTGAAGCAGCAATTAGCGGCATTGCTATTAGCGACTCACTGCTTCTAACTTACGCTTTATTGGAAATGCTGACGCTTTCAACTTACTTGCTAGTCGGGTTTTGGTACGCTCAACCGCTGGTAGTAACAGCCGCTAGAGATGCGTTTTTAACCAAGCGTGTAGGAGACGTGCCACTGCTGATGGGAGTAGTGACGCTTTCAACTTTAGCAGGAAGTTTGAATTTTTCCGATTTAGAAACATGGGCTGAAACTGCTACTTTGTCTCCCCTAGTGGCGACTCTTTTAGGTTTGGCTTTAATCTCCGCACCCACGGCCAAGTGCGCTCAATTTCCCTTCCATTTGTGGCTCGACGAGGCGATGGAAGGGCCCAACCCGGCTTCGATTATGCGGAATACGGTAGTTGTGGGCGCTGGGGCTTATGTTTTGATTAAACTTCAGCCTGTTTTAGCGCTGTCGCCCGTGACGGATGGGGTGCTGGTGGTTTTGGGTGCGGTGACGGCTGTTGGCGCTTCCTTGGTGGCGATCGCCCAAATCGACCTCAAAAGAGCACTATCGCATTCTACCAGCGCTTCTTTGGGTTTGGTGTTTATCGCCGTGGGGCTAAATCAAGTTGACATTGCTTTACTGTTGCTGTTCGCGCACTCGATCGCCAAAGGCCTATTATTCATGAGCGTAGGGTCAATTATTACCACAACTAACACTCAAGATTTAACAGAAATGGGTGGGTTGTGGTCGAAGATGCCTGCCACGACTACCGCTTATTTAGTAGGCGCTGCGGGGATGGTAGCCTTGTTGCCTCTGGGCAACTTTTGGGCAATGCGGCGCTGGCTCAACGGTTTTTGGACGGTGCCTTTGTGGCTGGTAATAGTGCTGCTTTTAGTTAACGGTTTGACAGCCCTAAATTTAACCCGCATATTCGGTTTAGTGTTTGTGGGAAAACCGCAGCCGAAAACTCGCAGAGCTCCAGAAGTTGGTTGGCCGATGGCTTTGCCGATGGTAATTTTGACAGTAATGGGGCTGTTAGTTCCTTGGATGTTGCAGCAGTGGCAACTGTTAATTAGTTGGACTGGCCCTTGGGCGGAAACGGGAGATTTTGATGCTTTAAATTTGCTGTTGAAGACGCTGGATACACCGCTGTTGCTGTTATCTGGGTTGATAGGCGTTGCGGTTGGGGTAGCGATTTATTGGTACGGGGTTTTACCTCGACCGGTACGGCTGCCGGTGCCAGCCTTGCAGGATTTGTTTGCTTACGATTTTTATATCGATCGAGTTTACCGCTTGACTGTCGTTTGGGCTGTGGCTGTTATTTCTAAAATCAGCGCTTGGACTGATAGGTATGTGGTGGACGGGGCGGTTAATTTGTTCGGTTTTGCCACAATTTTCAGCGGTGAAGGGTTGAAGTACAGCGGCACCGGTCAGTCGCAGTTTTATGTGTTGACTATTGTGGGGGGGGTTGCGGTGTTGCTGGGGTTGATTATTTTGCAGTTTTAAACCGCAGAGGTTGGCAGATGATTTTTTTTGGTTTGTCTGCTTTTTGTCTGATGTTATTTAATATTCAACCGCAGATGAGGGCGGATGAACGCAGATGAACGCAGATGATTTGATTCTGGGTTTGTCTGCTTTTTTATCTAATTTTATTCAAACTCGATCGACCACAATTCGCTCGCTGGAACTTCCCAACCGGGCAAAAGTTCGGGAATTGAAATCATGTCGCCGTCTCTCAATACCACTGGCTCTGCTTGGGGAGTGTAAATTGTTATTGTGCGCTTGTCAGGGTCGATTAATATTCCTACTTTTGCTCCGAGTTCGATAAATGATAAGATTTTTTCTCGCAGGGGTTTGAGGCGATCGCACTGAGATTTGATTTCTACAACTAAGTCGGGAACGAGTTCGGCAAAATACCTTTTACTTTGTTTGAGGCGCGAGGCTATTACAAAAGAAACATCGGGAGCTCTCAGATCGGAATTGGGGAGGATAAACCCGCCGCTAGATTCAAATACTCGTCCGAGTTTGCGGGGTTTGACCCAGTTCCCCAAAAGTCTGCCAAACTCTGCTCCTATTTCGCTCGATACAATGTCTGATGGGCCCATAATGATAATCTTCCCGTCTACCAGTTCTAATTGGTAGTCTAGATGTGCTTCGCAGAGTATACCTTGCAGTTGTTCCAAGTCGGCAACTGTTAGGCGGGTGGAAGGAGAACCGGATTTAATTTGCAAATCTTCTCGATCTGTAAGACTTGTGGTCATAGGAGGATTCCAGAGACATTTGAATCTATATTAACAAGAAAATGGGTCGATCGCTTTTATAAAAAATACCCTGAAAACCCTGTGACTTTAGTCCAGGGATGAAAGGGCATTGCAGGATTTATCCTGCCTACCAGTTTCAAAATCGCTAAATACAGTAAAATAAATCAAGGGAGGTGAACTCAAATGTATGCAGTCCAAAAAAATATTTGGCATTTAACGGGACTCAATAAAACCATTGTTGAGCAACTACTAAAATGGTCAAATAATCTATTCAACGTCGGGACTTACGAAAGTCGGCAACGATACTTTAAGGACAAAAGTGCAGTCAAATATCTCGATTTGTACAAAATTGCCAAAGCCAACGAAAATTACGGGTTGCTTTACTCGCAAGTCGCTCAACAATCATTAAAATCTGTTGCTGAATCCTTTAGCTCTTTCCGAGC